>CBDUYQ010000023.1:0-9566 GCA_965371475.1 uncultured bacterium | reverse complement strand
GGTTAATTTTTGCAGCGTCTCGAAGCTGACCACCTGGGTGGTGCCGGTTTTGCCGGCGACGTCGAGTCCCGGCAACTGCGCTCCGATGCCGGTGCCCGCGGCTTCATTGACCACGCCGTAGAGGGCGTCGGTAATTTTCTGGACGGTTTCCGGTGCTATGTCCACCGTGCGGGGTTCCGCCGGAGTTTCTGTCAGGTGGAGCCGGGGCCGGGCAAACACCCCGCCGGAGGTAATGCCGCCGATTGCGTAAGCCAGTTGCAGGGGGGTGGTGGTAATCGGGCCCTGCCCGATCGCTACAGAGATGGTTTCCCCGGCGTACCACTCCTGGTTCCTGGTCCGTTTTTTCCACTCCGGCGAGGGGATTATCCCCGCCGCTTCCGAAGGCATGTCGATCCCGGTGGGGGCGCCCAGTCCAAATTTTTTGGCATACTCGGCAATCCGTTCAATTCCGAGTTGCTTGCCGATGTGGTAGAAGTACACGTCGCAGGACTGCACCAGCGCCGAGTGCAGGTTCACCCGCCCGTGTCCGCTCCGGATCCAGCAATGGAACCTGCGGCCATAGTGGTTGGCGAAGCCGGGGCAATGCACCGAAGTTTCCGGGGTGATGATGCCTTCTTCCAGCGCCGCCGCCGCTACGATAATCTTGAAAATGGAGCCGGGCGCCAGTTGCGCTTGAATGACCCGGTTGAGCAGGGGTTTATCGGGATTCTGGATGAGGCGGTTCCAGTCGGCGGTGGCTACTTGCACGGCAAAAAGATTGGGGTCGAAGGCAGGCTGACTGGCCATGGCCAGGATGTCGCCGGTGCGCGGGTCGAGTGCGACGATAGCTCCTTTGTGTCCCTTAAGGGCGGTTTCGGCTTTTGCCTGGAGGTCCCTGTCGATGGTGAGGGGGAAGTCTTGGCCTGGTGCGGCCGGTTCTGTGCCCAACAGCTCCACCTGCTTGCCGCGGCTGTCCACGATGACGCGGCGCTGCCCGCTGTGGCCCATCAACGTATCGTTATAGATACGTTCCAGGCCCATCTTCCCCACTACGTCGGTGGGGCGGTGGCCGTGCTGCTCGATATCCGTACGTGTTGCCAGGCCCACGTAGCCGAACAGGTGCGCGGCCAGCTGGTTGGGCGGATAGCGGCGGCGGTACATTCTGACCAGCTCCAGTTCGGGCAGGTCGTGCTGGTGGGCTTCCACAAAGGCGATGTCGGACAGAGCCGCGTCTTCTTTGAGGACAATGGGGGTGTAGGGGGCCGAGTCCTCGAACTCCTCCAGACGCTTTCCGAGCCAGGAGCGTTTCAGGTTGAGCCCGCGCGCGATGCGGTCGAGCGAGTCCTGCACCTCTTCGATGTGCTCCCGGATGAGGATGACGCTGAAGGAGGGGTAGTTATCCACCAGGATGCGGCCCTGGCGGTCATAGATGGAACCCCGCGGCGCCAGCAGGGGCAGGGTGCGGATGCGATTACGGTCGGCCAGCCGGGCATAGTACTTGGCCTGGGCCACCTGCAACCGCCAGAACCCCGCCAGCAGGAGAATAATGATTCCCAGAGCGGCCCCGCGGAGAATCAGAACCCGTTGGTCACTCAGCCGGCGTTTCGCATTGACCTGGATGCTTGGCATGGTCTCCTCAGGACACCTTCCGGAACCGGTCGAGCTGCGAGAACAGCAGCACACCGAAAATCGGGTTGACCAGGGCAGATTTTACAATTTGCAAGCTCAGCAGTTGCGATTCCTGGCCCAGCAGAAGAATTTGTACGCCTTCGTAAATCAGGTTTTGCAGGAGGAAGAACAGAAAGATCAGAAGCGCCCGGGTGGTGGCGCTGTCAGTATCCACCCGCGTGCTCAGCGAGGACGCCAGATAACCCACCACCGTTTTAGCCATCCCGAACTGCCCGATGAACTGGCCGCTCAGGGCATCTTGAAACAGTCCGATGAAACAGCCGAGCAGAAGGCCGGTGCTCGGGTTGCGCCGGTTGATGCCGAAGTAGATGACCACCAGCAGCGGCAGGTCGAACAGGGAGATGAAGGAAAAGTAAAGCGGAAGATAGACCTGAGCCAGCACCGAGAGCAGAACGATTGTCACCAGCAGCCACGGGGCAAACCGGTAGATTTCCGGCTGCGGACGGTAAATGCTGGTAATGCTCATTCGTTGTCTTTCCTGTTGACCGGCCTGCCCGGAATCTTGACGTAATTCATGGGGGCAGCGTCCCGGCTACCGCCAGGCTTTCCGGCGGTCCGGCCAGTATCAGCACCTGTTCCAGGCGGCTCAATTGCGCCGTTGGCTCCACGGTAACGCTCCAGAAATACTCCTGGCTCTCTCGGGAGCCGCGTTCCGCTGCGATAATCTTTCCCACGGGTAATCCCTTGGGGAAAACCTGGTCCTGCCCGGAGGTCAGCAGCAGGGACCCGACGGTGATTTCCTCTTCGTTCGGCACATAGGCGAACTGCACGGTTTGCGTCCCGTCGCCTTTGAGTATCCCGTGTACGCGCGAATCAGCCACCAGCGCGCCCACGCCGCTCTTCTGGTGGGTCAACAGCAGCACCTCCGCCGTGGCGGGGTGGACGGTGATGATTTTCCCCACTACTCCCTCGGGTGTAATGACAGCCATATTGGGTTTGAGGCCCTTGTCCGCGCCGCGGTTGATGAAGACTATCGGCACGTTCGCCGCCGCGGCGCCGATAACTTCCGCTGGCACCAAGGGCGCTTCCCGGTAGGCCCGCCGCAGGTCCAGCAGAGCCGCCAGCCGGTCGGCCTCGTCGGCGCGGGCTTCAAGCTGCTGGAGACGGATTTTGGTCTTTTCCAGTTCAGTTTGAAGCTGTAGGTTTTCCTGGTGGACGCCATAGAGCAGCACGTAGCTCTGCAGGAGAGAACCCAGCCCCCCAATCGTCCAGTTGAGCGTTTTCTGTACCGGGCTCAGCCCAGCTATGGCCCAGACCCGGATCAGACGGGTGTTTTCCTTGCCGGGGGTTTTTATCTGGAAAGCCAGGAAGAAGAGCTGCGCGAAAAGAACCGCCAGCAACAGTATCAGGTGACGGTACCGTTCAAAAAAAGGCGGCATAACTTATCACTATGGCTTATTCTTTCGAAATGCGGCGGAGCAGGTCGAAGTCCTCCAGCATTTTGCCCGTGCCCAGCGCCACACAGGCCAGCGGGTCGTCGGCAATGGAGACCGGCAACCCGGTCTCTTCCGAGATGCGCCGGTCGAGATTTTTCAGCAACGCGCCCCCGCCGGTCAGGACTACGCCGCGGTCACTCAAATCGGCGGAGAGTTCCGGGGGTGTGTGTTCCAGCGCTACCCGGATGGCGTTGATAATGGTTGAGACGCATTCGGTCAGCGCTTCGCGGACCTCGGCGTCGGTAATGGAAATCGTTTTGGGGATCCCTTCGATCAGGTTGCGGCCGCGAATTTCCATGGAAAGCGGTTTTTCGAGTTCGAAGGCTGACCCGATTTCCATTTTAATTTTCTCGGCCGTCCGTTCTCCTACCAGCATATTATATTTGCGCTTCAGGTAGTGCATGATGGCTTCGTCCATCTCGTTGCCCGCCACCCGCAGCGACCGCGAAAACACAATGCCGGAAAGGGAGATGACGGCGATTTCGGTGGTTCCGCCGCCGATATCCACCACCATGTTGCCGCAGGCTTCTGTGATGGGCAGGTCGGCTCCGATGGCCGCGGCCATGGCCTGTTCGACCAGATAGACTTCGCTGGCTTTGGCGCGGTAGGCGCTGTCCTGCACGGCGCGCTGCTCGACCGCGGTGATTTCGCTCGGCACCCCGATGATAATCCGGGGGTGGACCATCAGGCGGCGGTTGTGCGCCCGCATGATGAAGTAGTTCAGCATCCGCTCGGTGACCTTGAAGTCGGCGATGACCCCGTCCTTCATCGGTTTGATGGCGACGATGTTGCCCGGTGTGCGGCCCAGCATTTCTTTGGCTTCCGTACCCACCGCGCAGATTTCGCCGGTGTCGTTGTAGCGGGCGACGATGGAGGGTTCGTTGACGACGATACCGCGGCCACGGGCATACACCACGGTGTTGGCTGTCCCCAGATCAATCGCCAGGTCGGAGGAGAACATGCTGAAGAGTGAACGGAAGCTCATAGTAGTTTCTAGTTTCCTGACTCCCCTAAAGTTGAACTGACTGCCCGACCCACGTCATAAGCGTGGTGCCAAGTTCCTGCTCCCACAGTAGGACGTGCGGCCTTTCGGCATGGATGTTGTTGACCCTGCACAGGTTTCGGCAACGTCCAATCCCGGAAGAATAACACAAGCGCGGAAGAAGTATCAAATCCAAGGCCGAACCCCTCCGGTAACGGCCGGTTGTGGAATTCCGTCCTATCACTCTATAATGAAGGTTTTACGAGGTCCCGATGCTTAAAGTATTCCGGCAAAGTGGTATAGCGGTCAAGATTCTTCTCTGGGTGATTGTGGCCATGATCGGCGGCGCTATGATTATCACCATGGTTCCCGGGTTGACCAACCAGGCCTATCTGACCGACCCGGCTGGGAGCCTGGCGCAGATCGGCGATGCGTTTGTCACTCCCACGGAAGCCACCCGCCGCGTCAACCAGCAGATGCAACAGTTCGATGCTGTGGACAACGAGGTCTTCCGGCAGCTTCTGCTGGAACGGACCGTGCAGGAATTAATCGACCGCCGCGCGCTGCTCTACGAAGCCGGCCAACTCGGCTTGGACGTCTCGCCGGCCGAGGTGGCGGCGCAACTCCAGTCCATCCCGAATATCTATCCCGGCGGCGAGTTCATCGGCCGGGAAGACTACAGCAACCTGATTTTCCAGACCCTACGTATCACCACCGGGGAATTCGAGCGGCAGATCCGCAGCGACCTGCTGATGCAAAAGCTTAACCTCTGGATCACCGGGGGCGCGCTGGCCACCGCCGAAGAAATTAAGCAGGAGTACCGCCGCCGCAACGACCGTGTTCGGCTCGACTACGTTGTCCTTCGCCCTTCGGACTTTTACAGCCGGGTACAGGCCACCGAGGACGACCTGCGCGCCTACTACGACAACAACAAGGAAAGCTTCCTGTTGCCGGAGCGCCGCGCGGTGCGCTACGTCGAGGTTAACACCGCGTTCCTGCAGGACCGCATCGAGATAAAAGACGACGACCTGCAACGGCTCTACAACGAGCGCCGCGCAGCCTATGTCGAGCGCGAAGCCGTCCGCGTCCGCCATATCCTTTTCTCCGGTATTCTGGCAGGCGAACCGGAGGAGAAGCGCAAGACTCCCGAAGAGGTACTGGCGCGGCTCAAGCGCGGCGAGTCGTTCGCCAAGCTGGTAGAGGAATACTCCACCGACCCCAGCGCCCTCGAAAACCAGGGGGAGATCGGCTGGGTCGAGCGCGGCCAGACCGTGCCGGAACTCGAACAGAGACTGTTTTCCCTGCAACCCGGCTCCGGCCCGGAACTCGTCGAGGTCCCTTACGGTTTCCACATCGTCCAGGTCTTTGAGTATCGTGAGGAACACACTAAACCGTTGCCGGAAGTCCGCGAGGAGCTTGAAACTTACCTCCGCCAGCAACAGGTGCAGCAGCAGGCCATCGCCGACGCTCAGCAGATTGCCGCCGCCACTCGCAACGGCAGTTCGCTGGACGAGGCCGCACAGGCGGCCAACTGGCAGGCGTCCGAACTTCCTCTTTTGCCCCGCGGACAGAACTGGCCGCTGATGGGACTGGAAGGGGCCGATGCGGCTTTTCGTCTTCCCGTTGGCAGTGACAACCAGCCCACCGGCGCCGTCAGCGATCCGGTGGCCACGCTGGGCGGGTATGTGGTGCTCCAGTTGAAAGAAATCTCTCCGGCTCACACCGCCGAGTACGATGAAGTTCGCGTGCAGGCCCTGGTACAGTTCCGGCAGCAGAGGGCGGGCGAGTTAATGAGTGAAACCGCCCGGCAGATTGCCGCGGATGCCCAAAAGGAGAGCCTGTCTGCCGCCGCCAGGCGGCACGGCTTCCAGCGGGAAACTTCCGAGTTTGTCTCCCGCCTCGATACCATCCCCTCTGTGGGTCCTGTCAGCGAAATTTCTTCCGCAGCGTTTTCCCTGGCGGAAGGTGATGTCAGCCCGGCCCTGCCGTCAGGGCAGAACTGGGTGGTTTTTCGGGTGACGGCCAAGCAGCCGCCCGACCCGCAGGGCCTCGACGCCGTGCGGGCGATCCTGGCGGAAAACCTCAATAATGAGAAACGGGGCATGGCGTGGGAGATATTTCGCTCCACCGTGCGCCGCCGCCTGGAGAATGAAGGTGTCATTCAGATAAACCAGGCGGCCCTGAACACCCTCTTGCGCCGCCGCTAGATTTCCCTAAAACAGAAGCGGAGCCTGAATAACAGGCCCCGTTTTTTTCCTAGTAACACCATCTGTGCGGTAGGGGGTCGGAGCTTTAGCTCCGACAACATAATCCGTTTAGAAAAGAGGGCTTTAGCCCGCCACGGCGGGCAGGCCCCTGAAGTCAGCCCTCAGCGGCAGACGTGGCCGGTGAAGAGTTTCAAGACCCGCTGGTAATCGACCTCGGTTGCCACCCAGTGCCGGGTCCCTTCCGCCGGCGCGGGTTGTGCCACCGTGCGGCCCCGTTCCTCATCTTCGGTTCGGATTGTCAGCTCGACCGGCTCCCAGATAAACATGCCCGGTTCGAGCGCGGCGGCGACGGCCGTGGGGTCGTGCAGGTAGCCGCCGTTCAAACCTGTTTTCTTCTGCTGGTGGTCGAAGTAGAGCACAGTAATCTCGCGGGCAAACTGGAAGACGCGCGAGTCGCGCTCACCAGCCAGCCGCCGCATCTCCTCGCGCAGCAGGATGACCCGGTGGGTCACGTCGAGCGGAACCAGCCGCAGCGGCACACCCGTGGCCACCACTTCCGCGGCGGCCTCCGGGTCAACGTAAATATTGAACTCCGACCACGGCCCGGTATTCCCGGGTACGCCGACGGCGCCACCCATCTGGACAATCCCCCCCACGGTGGCAAAGAGCTTCGGGTCTTGGCGCGCGGCCAGCGCGATGTTGGTCATCGGCCCGGTGGGCACGAGGGTAAGTTCTTCACCGTATTTTTTAATCTGCTCCAGAATCACGTCGGCGGCCGGGCGCGGGTCGAGCGGGTGTTGCGGGGCAGGGTAGAGTTGACTGACGTTGCCCAGTCCGTCTTCGCCGTGGACGGAGGCGGCGGTGTGCAGCTCCCGCTCCAAAGGTTTTGCTGCTCCCTGCGCTACCAGAATTTCCGGAGGGGCTTCCAGCAGGTCGAGTATCTGCCGGGTGTTGCGTGTGCAGTTCTCCACCGGAACATTACCGGCGACGGTGGTAATGGCCGTCACGGCAAGTTCGGGCAAGCGCAGCGCAAACAGCAGCGCCAGTGCGTCGTCCACGCCGGTGTCAACATCGAGCAGGATACGCTTCATGCTCTATAGTTCTAACACGGGTTGCGGGGCCGGGGAATTCAGGCGGAAGGGGTAAGGATCGCTGCTTTTTCTCCCAGGAGTTTTTTCAGTTCCGGCAGAACGATTTGTGTGGCGGCATAGCCGGCTTCGACTAACTCCGGCGTACGGGCGAAGTCGTCCCAGGCGAACGTGTCCACCTTGGGTTCAACCACCAGGTCGGCGTGCCTGCGCCAAATGGGTTCGGCGGCCTGCATGGCAATCGAGAACGAGCGCGCCAGCACCTCGGCGATGTGCCGCGGCTGGAAGTCCGGGTTCATGTTGCCCAGCGCCACGCCCAGGACCACGTCGGCCCCCATGTCGCGGGCCGACAGCGTGGGTACCGTCCGTACCAGCCCGCCGTCCACCAACTGGCAGCCGTCGTTTTCCACTGGCAGGAAAAGGCCGGGGTAAGCGCAACTGGCCCGGATGGGCACCGCCAATTCTCCTTTCTTGAAAATTACCGGACGTCCGGTGGCCAAGTCTGCGGCGATAATCGCCAGGGGAATCTTCAGGTCTTCAAACCGGGTGGCGTGGAAGAACTTTTTGACCAGCGCCGCCAGCCGGTTGTTGGAGGCCAAGCCCATTTTGGAGAAGGTCCACTTCCCGAAGTCGTGCCAGCGGATTTTTTCGCCCAGGGCCGTCATCTCTTCCACCGAGGCGCCGCTGGCGTAGGCCCCGGCGATGATGCTGCCCACGCTGGTGCCGGCGATGTAGCTGATGGAAAGCCCTGCTCCTTCCAGCGCTTTGATGACGCCGATGTGGGCCATCCCCCGGGCAAAGCCGCCGCCGAGAGCCAGCCCGAGTTTTAGCTCCCTGGGTTCGGGTTGAGGAGCGGGGCGCGGCTGGACGGTTTGCCGCAACTGGTCGAGCGCCCGGCGGACGCCTTGGCTCAAATTTTTCCACCGAGTCTTCATCGCCGTTTTCTTGTTTGCCTCACAGGTATTCCAGGGGCGGGTTGGGGTTGTGATTCGTCCTGGCAGTTTACCTTGACGCCCGCACCTCTTCTCCAGTACGCTGGCCTTGTGCCCCGGGAGAGCCCCCACCTGGCGCATCTCAAGGACTTATCTGCCATGCGACAATTCCAAACTATCGCTGTCCTCGGCGCCGGGGTGATGGGCGCGCGCATCGCCGCCCATCTGGCCAACGCCGGGTTGAAACCCCTCCTGCTCGATATTGTACCCCGCGACCTGACGGAAAAGGAAAAGAAGCGCGGCCTCACCTTGCAAGACCCGGCCGTTCGGAACCGCATCACCCAGGCCGGGCTTGACGCCGCCCTCAAGGGGAAGCCGGAAGCCTTCTTCCGCAAGGAGTTGGCGGACCGTATCCGCGTGGGGAACTTCGAGGACAACCTCGACTGGCTGAGTGAGGCCGACTGGATAATCGAAGTCGTCGCCGAGCGGCTGGATATCAAACAGGGCTTGCTGGAGAAGGTGGAGGCCGTCCGCCAACCCGGAACGGTGGTCAGTTCCAACACCAGCGGGTTGCCGCTCCACAAGATTGCCGAAGGGCGCTCGGAAGACTTCCGCCGCCACTGGCTCGGCGCCCACTTCTTTAACCCGCCGCGCTACATGCGCCTGCTGGAGGTCATCCCCACGTCCGAGACCGACCCGGAGGTTATCGAAAGCATCTCCGAGTTCTGCGACCGGCGGCTGGGCAAGGTAGTGGTCCGCGCCAAGGACACGCCCAACTTCATCGCCAACCGCATCGGCACCTTCTCCGTGCTGGGGGCGTTCCGCCTGATGCAGGAGCACGGCCTGACCATCGAGCAGGTGGACGCGCTGACGGGCCGCGCCATCGGTTTCCCTAAGAGCGCAACTTTCCGCACCGGCGACATCGTCGGGGTGGACGTGCTAGCGCACGTGGTCCGCAACCTGCACGAGAACCTGCCGGAGGACGACCGCCGCGACCTGTTCAAAGTTCCCGGCTTCGTAGAGAAGATGCTGGAGAAAAAATGGCTGGGCGACAAGACCGGCCAGGGTTTTTATAAGAAGGTCCGCGAAAAGGGCAAGCGCGAAATCCTGGCGCTGGACTGGAAGACGCTCGAATACCGTCCGCGCGAGAAGGCCAAGTTCCCGTCGATTGATATGGCGCGCAACGCCGAGGGCATGGCGGAGCGGTTGAAGATTCTCCTCGGCGGAAAAGACACCGGCGCGATTTACCAGAG
>CBDUYQ010000022.1:0-10097 GCA_965371475.1 uncultured bacterium | reverse complement strand
GGGATATCCTCCGGCCGCTCGCGCAACCGCGGCAGGGCCAAAGGGAATACGGAGAGGCGGTAGTAGAGGTCCTGCCGGAACCTGCCCTCACGGACCCTCTCCTCCAGGTTGGCGTTTGTGGCAGCCACCACGCGTATATCCACCTTCAGGGGTTCCGTGCTGCCCAAACGCTTGATTTCCCCCTCTTGCAGGAACCGCAAGAGCTTGGCCTGCAAACTGAGGGGCATATCGCCGATTTCGTCCAGGAAAAGCGTCCCGCCGTGGGCTACCTGAACCAGTCCCTGCCGGGTCTGCACCGCGCCGGTAAAGGCCCCGCGCATGTGACCGAACAGTTCGGCTTCCAGCAAGGCTTCGGGGATGGCCGCGCAATTGACCACTACAAAAGGCCGGGCAGCACGCGGGCTAAGTTGATGCAGGCCCCGGGCCACCAGCTCTTTGCCGGTTCCGGTTTCGCCGGTAATGAGGACCGTTGTTTTCCGGGGCGCCACCAACCGGGCCAGACGGTACACTTGGCTGATTACCTTGCCGGTACCGATCATGCCGGGGAGAGGCTTTACACCCTGTTCCAATTCGGCGGGGGCGACCTCCGGCCCGACATCCGCCGCCCCGAATGGGAAAGTTTCACCGGGAAGGGCTTGCAGAATACGGACCAGATCACAGGCTTGCGAAGAACGATTGGCAGCGGCCGGAAGTTGCGGCTGGCCCGTTTTCGGATCCACCAGGAAGACGACCACCTGCGGACAGCGCAACTTTACCATACGGACCAATTCCGGCACGTCCAAGTCTGCCAGCCAACTATCCACCAGCAAGGCAGCATGCCGGTTGGCGTCAATCTTGGCGAGCGCATCGGCTCCGCCGTGCGCTTCATCCACCGCCCAGCGGGCCTGCTGCAACCGTCCCTGCACCCGCTCGCGGAAAAGGTCACTGGAACTGGCTACCAATACTGCTGGGGGAGTCTGGTCAACTGAGAATGTTGGTGTGGCCGCCATTGTACCCTCCTGCAATGTGTCCAAATATCCGGTGTCTCTGCTCACCTGACCCGTGGCAGGGTAAAACCTATCCGAACAACTTTAGAGTGCTATTAGAGGCAAGTTAATTTTTTCTTGTAAATTATTACTGCCGTATGGAATTCCGGCTACCCAAACAATGCGGAAAACCCTCAAAGAAGATTGAAATGAAACCAGTTAACAATATCAACAGGGTGAGGAAAACCCTGGCGGGTCTCCGGCGCAGGTAAGAACTTTCTTATAGTAATTTTGTGGGGGGTTAAAGATACTCGCCAGCGGGCCGAGCGAACTGCCGGGGCAATCACCCAGCAGTGGACCGGCAAGGAGAAATTGAGCCGGAAACCCTGCGCACCGTCAACGGGAGCAACAGAGTACTACCCGGAGCGAGGAAACAGCAGACGAATCTTCTCGATTCGTTGCCCGTCAGAATCGACCTGAACCTCTCCTTCGAGCATTTCCATTACCCGCTGGCAAAACGCCATGCTGAAGGTATGGTTCTCCTCCAGCCGCGCCTTGCCTTGCGCGGGCTCAAAAGGATTGAGCATCTGAGAGAATTCCTCTGTCCCAAGCTCCAATTTGGCTGTTTGAATCTCGAGGCAAGCCCTATCCCCTTTCGTGCGCACAAGCAGTTGGAGGGAACCACCGGGAGCGGTGTAGCGAAGACAACAATCCACTAAATTCATAACAGTCTGGCGGAGAGGGTGTACCTCCCCACGCACCGCCGGGTTGGAAGAAAAATCCATACTCAACTGCACTTCCTGGGCCTCCGCCAAAGGCTCCATGTCGCGGACAATCTCCTCGACGATGGGGCACAACTCAACCACTGTCTTGGTCTGCCGCAAAACTTCCAGGGCGGCCACTTCCCGGAGCAGGCCCGCCAGGGAAACCAGACGGTCGGTCTGGTTCAAAGCATCTTCTATCGACGCGCGGTACCGATCCAGACTGGGGTCGCCCAACAGGGCCATCTCCAGGGTCCCGCGCAGGACAGTCAACGGCTGCCCGAGCTGGTGCGAAACGCCGGAAAGCAAGGTGCGTTGTTTTTTTTCGGAGATCATTCTTCCGTGTCGTCGCTGCCCAGCTGATACCCGACTCCCCGGATGGTGCGGATCAGTTTGGGCTCAAAATCTTCATCGACCTTTTTGCGGAGATAGTTTATGTAAACGTCCACCACGTTGGTCATGGTGTCGAAGGAGAGGTTCCAGACGTGCTCGATAATCATGTTTCGGGTAACGCGGCGGCCCGCGTTTCGCATCAAATACTCCAGCAGGGCGAACTCCTTGGGCGTCAATTCGATGCGCTTGCCTGCCCGCTTGATGGTTCGCTCGACCCGGTTCATCTCCAGGTCTTCGACACGGAAAATGGAATCGGCCACCCGCCCCCCCCGGCGCATCAGAGCCCGCACCCGGGCGGATAACTCCGTGAAAGAAAAGGGCTTGGTGAGGTAATCATCCGCGCCCAAATCCAGCCCCTTCACGCGGTCTTCCACCCGGCTCCGGGCCGTCAGGACCAGAACCGGGAGCCCCGGTTTTTTGCCGCGAAGATTCTTCAGAACTTCCAGGCCGTCGATCTGCGGGAGGTTTAAGTCCAGAATGAGCAGATCGAAATCGTACTCCTCCGCCATGAACTGCGCCTGCTCGCCGTCGGCCACCACATCGACGGCATAGTGTTCCGCCTCCAGACCCTTCCGGAGAAAGGCTGCCAGCGGTGAATCATCTTCTGCCACCAAAATACGCATAAGTCTTACCGTACCGGAAACATAACCCCGTGTAGAGTTCACATTCTTGTCTAGCCGGGTTTGCGTGTCAAGCCGTTTCCCAAATCTTGTGTGTGTCCGGAAGCATTCTACCCAGCTCTTTCCAGGGCTCCACCCGGGCACCCGCTGAAGGGGTAAAGATAGGCAACGATTCCACCGATAGACCCAACAGCGTGCATTGAGTACACGAACCGGAGACGTGCCGGAACAGCACGGTTCTTTTTTTCAGGGTAGAGACCAAAACCAAATATGAATTACCAACTCCATTCTGCTGGTCCCAAAGTTTTGGTGGTGGACGACGAACCCTCCATGCGGTCTTTCCTGCTGCAAGCCCTCGAACCGATGACGGCACGGGTGGGAGAAGCGGGCGACGCCCATAGCGCGCTGGAATCCATCGAAAGCGGCGACTATGACATCGTGCTCTCCGATATGTACATGCCCGGCGCCAGCGGTATGGAACTGCTGACCATGGCGAAACATTCGCAGTGGGATGTGGGCTTCATCCTGATTACCGGGCGCCCGGAAATTGACCAGATTATTACTGCGCTGCGGATGCAGGTTTCCGACTTCCTCGTCAAACCGTTTAACCTCCAGGACCTCAGTGAATCCCTGCAACGGTGTTACCAGCGGCTCAACACCCGCCGGGCGGCGCAGCACTATCAGGATTCCCTGGAAGTCAGCATTCAGCGCCGCACACGCGACCTCCAGTCCGCTCTCCATAACGTTGAAACCAACTACCAGGCTACGCTGGAAGCCTTGGTGGCGTCCCTGGACGCCCGCGAGCACGAAACCTACGCCCACTCTTTCCGCGTCCGGTCCTACACCATCCGCCTCGCCCGGGAAGTGGGGTATCCACCGGCGCTGCTACCCCAACTGGAACAGGCGGCGTTGCTGCATGACATTGGTAAAATTTCCGTCCGGGACTCCATCCTGCTCAAGCCGGGTAAACTCACCGACGACGAGTGGGTGGAAATGAAACAGCACTCCGTCGCGGGCGAACAGATACTCAACCGGGTCTCCTTCCTGCAGCCGGCCGCTGGTATCATCCGCCACCACCATGAACGGTTCGATGGCCGGGGTTATCCGGATGGCTTGGCGGCGGAAGAAGTTCCCCTCGGCGCCCGTATCTTCGCTTTTGCTGACACCATGGATGCGATGACCTCCGACCGCCCCTACCGTAACGCGCCCGGCTGGAAAGCCACCTATGAGGAAATCCAGCGCTGCACCGGCGATCAGTTTGACCCGCACATCGCCGAAACCTTCCTTGCCATTTCCATAGAGGAATGGAAAACCATCCGGCAGGAAATTGAAGCACAGCGGGCAAAAGACACGAACCTCGCCCCCGTTCCCTCATCTCCGTAGAAAATTCTTTCAGGATCGCCTTACGTGTCCGTCATCCGGGTGCGGTCGTTTTTTTCACCCCAGCGGATGGCTGCGTCCAGAAGTTCCCGCAGCAGCGGATCCGGATTGGACAAAGAATAGGTGACATGCGGCGGCCGAGTGGAATGGACCTTACGCTCAACCAAACCGTCCGTTTCCAGCTTCTCCAGCGCCCGGGTAAGCGACTTGCCCGGGACCATCGAGAGTTTGCGCCGAAGTTCGCTGAAGCGCATGGGCCGCTTGCTGAGTGCGCATAGTAGAGCAAAGGTCCACCTCCCACCCAACTTACTGGAGGTATGGAGAACCGCACGGCACTTCTCTCCTGCTCGTATGTCTGTCATCATTTTACTATTATCAAGAAAACGGGTTTAGTCTAAGGATTGGATTAATATAGGATTAGAACCTTGTGTATTTTGAAGAAATCAAACGGATTATCTGAAATATTTAGTGCGAACGAATATCTATGTGCCAGTTTGACACCAGTAGTCGGATGCGGCACCCCTGTTCACACAAAAACCTGCTCAGCGCATCGCCGCACACTAACTCAAATCAGAATTATTTTGCATTGCTAGCAGGCTCAATAAAAAAACCACCTGGACCAACATTCTCCCGCTCTCATGACTTCGCTGTGCTTCCTTAACAAAAAATCATTTCCCTTAATTCGCTTTTCATCGAAACCAGGTACAACAGGTACAAAGGGAACCGCACAGGCAGACCGCTTGGCCACGGCTGCGCCGTACTCCTGCCGGTTAAAGGAGTTTTATATGACCTCGGTAAAGTACTTTTGCTCACAGCCGATAGAACCAATTGGCGACGCAGGTCTGCACTGATGCATGCAAATCATTTAGGTTTTGGAGGAGAAAGCAATGTTTAACAACACACGTATTTGGCTGGGACTGGCCCTGCTGGGTATTCTGTCAATTGCTCCGGCAACATCCTGGGCACAGACACCCGTATTGATTCAGATGGTCGTCCCGTCCTCGCTTACGGTTACCGTGGATTGCGACGGACTGGGCGGCAACCAAGCAACCTTGGCATTCAACGCCGTCACCAAAATCGGCACCGGCTCCTGCACCACCGTTACTATTAGCTGGTTGCAAGCCAGTGGCACCAACCTGCGCACCACCGCAACCCTGAACACAGCCTTGACGGCCGGTATCGTCATCCCGGCGGCCAACCATGAAATCAAAATCTCCGGCAACACTTTCGGCGATACCACCGCTGTGACAGCCTTCACCGCCCTCTCTGCTCCGATCAACATCTGGGAAGAGGCCGTAGCCGCAGGTGAGCAAAACCGGAGTGATGCCTTCAGCCTGGACTTCCAAGTGGATACGAGCGCATTGCTCACCCTGGAACCGGGGACCTACAACGGCCAGGTGGACCTGACTGTCTCCACGTTCTAAACATGGCTGGCTAATCATGACCGTCAATCCAATTCGGCATCCATGGATCCGGGCAGGGATTCTGGGCGGCTTACTCCTGACGTTTGCCGCGTCCCTCCCGGCCCAAAAGGTGTCGCCTGTGATTGTCGAATACGACGGAAAAGCGGAATCCCGGTTCACTCTCGAAAACGTCACACTGGTGCCCTCCAACGTAATCCTCGAAGCGGAAAGTTTCACTCTGTCGGAAGACGGCGACCCCACCTTCCGGCCACTCGACGACCACATTAAAGTCAAACTCTCGTCCATGAGCCTCCGCCTGCCTGCTAAACAAAACCGCTTTGTTTTTTACGAAGCGGAAGCGGAAAACCTGCCCGCCTGGTTCGTTATCAACAGCACCTTCCGGCGCGGCCCGGCGGAGGAGGGGACCCTGGGGGTAAACTTCCGGCTCTCTCACACAGTCTATCTGATGCAGAAAGAGCCGTTGGCCAAAGAGGACGTCCGGGTACTCTACTCTTACTACGAAGTTAATAACCAGAGAATCATCATCATCCTGGAAAACAACAGCCCGCGTTTGGGTCGGGCATTTTCATCAGAGGTTCGGTCCGGGCGGAAATCGAAATCTCATGGCAGTTTCCCTTTATTTCCCAACAGCCGGCGCCGACTTGTCTTCCCGTGGAACGGGCCCGAAACTCCGGGCGTTTTCACCGTCCGCTTCAAGGATTTTAATATCCAGAGCGGAATTTGGGTCTGTTACAATGAGCCGCTGGCCGGGCAAAATTCGTCACCCTAATAACAACCGAGCATACAGCACACTCTTCCTGCTCGCAGCCTGCACTATGATTGCGGGCAGTTTGCCTTTGTATGCCCAGATTTTCAAAGTGGGTGGCGGGACCTCCACCGTGATTAATGCCCATGGCGCCACACTGGAAGTAACCGCCGACGACTACCAGGGCTGGTTTAGTTTCGGCTATCTGAATGGCTACCAGACCGGGGCCCATTTCCAAACCCGTTTTCGCGACTACACCCTCGGCCTGGGAGATGAAACCGTACAGTTCGACCTGCCGACAGATGTTTTTGGTGGCCGCTCCTACTTCCAGGGGCGCGGTGTCAGTCTCTCGAAGGACTACGAAAACATCCGGTTCTTCAGTTTTGCCGGCGCGGCCGCCCGAGAGTACCCTACGGCCTTCTTCCGCGGCAGCCGGGCGGAGAACGGCGTGGGCGCCTTCTTCCTGGACGCGAAGATCAAGCCCAACCTCCATTACTTCTCGCGCAACGCCTTTGCCGGCAAAATGACCAGCATCAACGGCCTGCGCTGGGAACCTCGCCTGGGTTTGAAAACTGCCGTGGCGGCGGGCATGGGCGGGGGCGACCCGTACTTCTCCACCAGCGTTGAACTGGAACGCGAAAAAATTTCCGCCCGGGCTTCTTTCGTTGCCGCTGGTTCACAGTTCCGCCGCCTGGCCAAAGTACCTTTTGCCTCCCCGGAAGCCGACGGTGGGAATTTCGATGTCTCCTATCGCCCCCGGAGGAACCTGTCATTCTCCGTCGGCCACTCCAACATCATTCTGCCCCAGCCAACAGCAGGGTTGCTGCCCCGGGCCACGTTCAACCGGTACAGCGCCTCTTGGGGGGTGGCAGGCTACGGGCTCTCCGGTTCGCTATTCGACTCCCGTACCAGCGGTGGCCGTGGCCGCAGTCACTCTTTGACGCTGCGGAAGAAAATCCATCCTCGGATTAACGCCAGCGCAAGCTACTTGACCAGCCGCCCCTCCGTTGGCGCACGTTTCCGTACCTTTGTTACCAGCGTCAACGAAAAAATCAACACCCGGCTCAGCCTGCAACAGTACCTGACCCGGACGAACGGCCGCACAAACATCTCCTACGGCGGACGTTTCGAGTCCAACATCATTACCGTGGGCATTGGCTACAGCACGTTTTACATTCCTTTTGCCCGGGGCAACCAGTTTCAACATGCCGCCACTTTCAGCATCCGCTTCCGCCCCTTTGGCAACTACCAGTTCGGCGCGCAGACGCTCCTCACCCCCACCGGCCAGACCCTCTACTCCATTACTGGCTCGACCTACCTCTACCGCGGCGACTACAACGGGCACGCCACCGGACGCCAGGCCTTCCGCATGCCCAAATACATTTTCCATGGCCGGGTCATCGACGAAGAGCGCCGCCCGGTGGAAGCCGCCGCCATCCTGATTGGAGAGACAAGGGTGTTTACCGATTCGCAGGGACGCTTCTTCCTGCGGACGGGAGAGAGGGAACCCGTGCGCCTCGCCGTCCTGCTCGAACAGTTCCTCCTTCCGGGGGATTACACCCTGGTTTACACCCCGGCATCCATTACCCCGGAAGAGGACGAAGACTCCGAGGGAGTTACTATTATTCTAAGGAGGGTGGGACCACCCTCTCGTTGATTTACCCCTTGTTTTTCCCCTTTTCCCGAACAACAAATTTAACCTGGTTTTTCAACAAGATAGGTGTTGCCTCTTCGAGGTTTCCTGCCCGAATTTCTGCTTGAAATATCCTCATTTTCCTGTAACATTAGAAAATTCTAATCCACCTCGCGGGAGGGGTGGAAGCAATCAAAGGAGCGAGTTTTTTGGTTGGGATAAACGGAACTCGTAACGGAGTGCGCCATCAACCCGAGCGAACCGGGCTGGTGATTCTGGCACTGGCCACTTTGATTGCCGTCCTGCCCGGAACTCTCTCTCCAGCTGCCGAAGACGGCCCCAAGGCCGCTTCCGCTGGCATTGCCCTGCAACTTGTCATCCCGGACTCACTCGCCGTTCAAAGCGTCTCGCAGACAATCCCGCAAGAAGACGACGCGGGCAATCTCCAAACCGCCTCCATTCATTCCGTCCTGCTGGAGTGGCACCTGCGCTCCGGCACACAGGTCTTCGTCCGGCCAACCCTCCGCACCGCAGAGCAAACCTATGCTGTCCTGCCCGTCCCGGGGTTTCTTCGTTTGGAAGACCTCCAAACTGCCGCCGCCATTCGTGCCTTTGCCCCCGAGCGGGACCTCCCGGCAACCTTGCTGGGAGCGGCCGCTGATTCGCTGGAAAAACCGCGTGGCCGGGCAGCGATTATTTTCGGGTCGGAGCCATCCGCCCAAAACGAACCCGCTGTCCTGACGATTTCCTTCGCCGCCTTCTAGGCACTCCTCCAGCCCTCACGTTTCCCCGGACTGTGCCTGACCATTGAGTGTCGGTGCAGAGCATCCCATCCCTACGGTATAATTCCCTGTGTTCGCGCGGACGCTCAAAGTCGAAGTAGAGGTGGACGGGAAATGCCGCCCCTGCCCGCTGGACTGGCTCGACGGCTTCTGCATGCTCCGCTTCACCGGCAACGCCGCCTTTGATGACACGCTGCCCGCCGGCGACGGCGTTCTTCAGGCAGGCTTTCAGGTGGAAACGGAACAGCTGGCCACCGAGTTCAGCCAGTGGCTGACGCGCAAGAAAGGCAACGGCTCGGCCGTCGCCGTACACATCAGCGAGGAGAAGAAACCGTAATGGCCGGCGCGCACCTCCCCGAACTCCACACCCCCAACCGCGTCCTGATGGCGCCGGGGCCGACCAACGTGGACCCGCGCGTTTACCGCGCCATGATGAACCCCATGCTCGGCCACCTCGACCGCGACTTCCTCAAAGTCATGGACGATGTGCAGGAGCTGCTCCGCCGCCTCTTCCAGACCGAAAACCGGCTCACCTTCCCCGTCTCGGCCACCGGCAGCGGCGGCATGGATACCGCCATGCTCAACCTGCTCGAAGAAGGCGACACGGCCATCGTCACCTCGGCCGGGTACTTCGGCGCACGCTGGGCGGAGATGGCGCGGCGAACCGGCGCGGAGGTCATCGAGCTTACCTCCACCCCCGGCACGCCGGTCGATCCCCAGCAGGCCCTCGAAGCCGGGCGCGGCAAAAAAATCAAACTCGTCGGCGTAACCCACGGCGAAACCTCCACCGGCATCGTCCATGACATGGGCGCGTTCCGCCAGGTAGCGGATGAGTTCGATGCCCTGCTGGTGGTTGATGGCGTTGCCACCGTCGGCGGTATTCCTATGCACGTGGATAACGAACGCATTGACCTGGTCTTCACCGGCTCGCAAAAGTGTCTGAGCGGCCCGCCCGGCCTGGCCCCGCTCACCGGCAACGACCGCTCCGTTGAGGTCATCAAGAACCGAAAGAAACCTGTGGCGAGCTGGTACTTCGACATGAACTTCATCGTCGCCTACTGGGGCGGCGGCGAACGCACCTACCACCACACCGCGCCGATTTCCATGAACTACGCGCTGCGCGAGTCGCTCCGCCTGATTGACGAAGAAGGTTTGGAAGCCCGCTGGGAACGCCACCGCCGCAACCAGCAGGCGTTCATCGCCGGGGTGGAAGCCATGGGAATGGAGTTATTGGCCGCGCCCGAACATCGTCTGGTGACTGTGGTGGCAGTCCGTGTCCCCGATGGCGTGAACGACACCAACATCCGCACGCGGCTGATGGACGAGTTCAACATCGAGATTGCCGGCGGCATCGGCGAACTCAAGGGCCGCATCTGGCGCATCGGCATGATGGG
>CBDUYQ010000021.1:0-10137 GCA_965371475.1 uncultured bacterium | reverse complement strand
ACCATCGGCAGGCAGAGTTTTGCTTCCCCGGCGGCAACCTGCCATAATCAACGCTTGCCGTTGTGATACCGAAGCGGGAGGATTTACAGCCGTGGCCTACGCAGACCTGCGCGAGTTCTTGAAGAAGCTGGAGTCGGAGGGCGAACTGAAGCGCATCACCGCCGAAGTCGACTGGAACCTGGAAGTCACCGAGATTACCGACCGGGTGACCCGGGCGGGCGGCCCGGCGCTGCTGTTTGAAAACGTCAAGGGTTACAAGACGCCGCTGGCCATCAACCTCTTTGGCAGTGAGCGCCGGATGGCCCTGGCGATGGAGGTCGGCGACGTGCAGGAGATCGCTGACCGGATTTCCGGCTACCTCGATTTCAAAACGCCGCAGGGCATCGTGGACAAGCTCAAAATGCTGCCCAAGCTGGGCGAGATTGGCGCGTTCTTCCCGAAGAGGGTCAAGGACGGGCCGTGCAAGGAGGTCGTCAAGAAGGACGGCTTCTCGCTGCTGGACTTTCCCGTCATCCAATGCTGGCCGGAGGACGCCGGGCGGTTTATTACCTTCCCGATGGTGTTCACACGCAACCCGGTCAACGGCAAGAGAAACGTCGGCTGCTACCGGATGCAGGTGTTCGACGACCGCACTACCGGCATGCACTGGCAGACGCAGAAGCATGGGGCCGAACACTTCCGCACGATGAAGTCGAAGTATGGCAAAGGGAAGATGGAGGTCGCGGTGGCAATTGGCGCCGACCCTGCTACCGTGTTTTCCGGCGTGATTCCTGCGCCGCCGGATATGGACGAACTGCTGCTGGCGGGCTTCCTGCGGCGGAAGCCGGTCGAGCTGGTCAAGTGCGAGACGGTGGACCTGGAAGTCCCCGCCAACGCCGAGATCATTTTGGAAGGGTACGTCGATCTGAACGAGTTGCGGCGGGAAGGGCCTTTTGGCGACCACACGGGCTACTACTCTCTGGCGGATGACTACCCGGTCTTCCACGTCACCTGCGTGACCCACCGGCGCGACCCGGTTTACCACACCACGATTGTGGGGCCACCGCCGCAGGAGGACTACTTTATGGGGCACGCTATCGAGCGGATTCTGCTGCCGGTGATGAAACTCCAGTTTCCGGAGATTGTGGACGTCCACATGCCCGCCGAGGGCATATTTCACAACCTGATGATTATTTCCATCAAGAAGTCCTACCCCGGCCATGCACGGAAGATACTGAGCGGCATCTGGGGGCTGGGGCAGGCTATGTTCACCAAGGTCATTGTGGTGGTGGATGACGATGTGAACGTGCAGGACCCCCGCGAGGTGACCTGGAAGGCCCTCTGCGCCATCGACCCCGAGCGGGACGTGGAATTCCACCTGGGTCCGGCGGACACTCTGGACCATGCCTCGCGGCTGCCCGATTATGGGTCGCACATGGGGGTGGATGCCACCCGGAAATGGGCTTCTGAGGGCTATAACAGGGGAGAATGGCCGGGGGAAATTAAAATGGATGAAACCACAAGAAGTCGTATAGATGCACTGTGGAAACAACTAGATATTGGGTAATTAGCAGGAACTACCCAATGAACCACCCAAGAAAACCACAAAAAAACCAAAATTTTGCTTGACATTCACCCCAACAACGCATACAACTGTCAATAGAGATTTAGTTTTTGCCTTCCCTTAACTAGACGATTCACCATGCGCCAGCGCAGGCGGGCGCGGGTTAGGAGATGATGGAATCGTGTCTTCCCGCGAAGTGATGAACATTAAAGAGGCTTCGGCCTATCTGGGAATTTCACCGGATACGTTGTATCGTTATGTGTACGATGACAAAATCCCGGCTTTTAAGCTGGGCAACCGGTGGCGGTTCAAGAAGACCATACTGGACCAGTGGATGGAGAGTAAAATCAGTCAAGGCAGGAACCGCTCCCGGCGGTTGCGGGCTGGGAAGAGGTAGGTAGGATATGGCTCTGTTTGGCGGCAAAAAGGCGGTACCGATGGTCGGGCTCGACATCGGCTCGAGTAGCGTCAAGGCAGTCGAGTTGAAGCGGTCAAAGAAAGGCACCGAGTTGGTCAGTGTCGGCCTGGAAGCGCTCACCCCGGAGACGGTTGTCGATGGGGCCATTATCGACTCTTTGAGCGTATCTTCCGCCATCGACGAGATTTACACCAATCAGAAGATTAAGAACAAGAATGTCGTGACCTCCGTTTCGGGACACTCCGTCATTATAAAAAAGATCAACATGCCCGACCTCCCGGCAGATGAACTTTATGACCAGGTGCATGCCGACGCCGCACAGTACATCCCCTTTGATGTAGCGGATGTCAGCCTGGACTATCAGGAGTTGGGCCTCAACGAGATGGGTGATTCTATCGAGGTCCTTCTGGTGGCTGTGAAGCGCGAGAAGATCAACAACTACCAGAACGCTCTTATCGGGCGGACGCTTTCCATGGTCGATGTGGACGCCTTCGCCTTGCAGAACTGTTTCGAGCACAACTACGATGTGGAAGACGGCTCCACCATCGCTCTGCTTAACATCGGCGCCAGTGTGATGAACATCAACATCGTCCGCGACGGCATACCGCTGTTCACGCGCGATGTGTCTGTAGGCGGCAACCAGTACACCGACGCCCTGCAGAAAGAGCTGGAACTGACTTTCGAGGACGCGGAGAACTTAAAGCGCGGCGAGGGTGTGCCCGGCGTTGCCGAGGAGCAGAAAGATGCGATTCTGCGGTCGGTCTCGGAGATTCTGGTTCTCGAAATTCAGAAGACTTTCGATTTCTTCCGGGCCACGGCAGGCTCCGAGCCGGTGGCCACGATTCTGGTGGCGGGCGGCACGGCTCGCACGCCCGGGTTGGTCGATATGCTGGCGCAGGAGTTCCAGACACAGGTCGAAGAGCTAGACCCCTTCCGCCAGATTACTTACAACCCGGCCAAGTTCAGCGATGATTACCTTCGCGAGATCGCTCCCCGGCTGGCTGTCTGTGTCGGCTTGGGGTTGAGGAGCTTTGACGAAGCATGATCAGGATCAACCTATTAGGACGTCCCCGGCCCAAGGTCAAGCGGCCCTTCCAGCTTAAGGGGCCTCTGCTTGCGATTCCGGCGGTGGTGGCCTTGCTGCTCGCCGTTGGTTTTGGTATCTGGCGTTTGGGCGGGATCAATTCCGAGATTGACGATCTCCAGCAGAAAATTACCGTGTTTGAAAGACAGAAGGCGGAAATGGCCCAATTGCAACAGCAGATGCAGGCTTTGGAAGCACAGGAAGCCCAGTTGCTGGCCCGGCTGAATGTTATTAACGAACTGGAACGGAACCAGCAGGGCCCCATCATCCTGCTCGAGAGCATTGGCCTGACCGTCAGCCGGACAGAGTCCATATGGTTGACTTCCATGATTGAGCAGCCGGGCGGCAAGATTGAGTTTAAAGGCAACGCCGGCTCGATTGAAGCGATTGCCGACCTGATGACGGACTTGAACCGCTCTGTGTACTTCAAGGATGTGGAGATAAAGGAGTCCGCCCAGCAGTCGCTATCCAATGCGGAAGAGGCCGGAACGTTCAAGTTTACCCTGGAGGCCGTCTTTGCCCTGCCGGTTCCGGAAGAAGAAAAGGAAGAGGGGGCGGCAACGGATTCGGCCGCCGGAGGCGGAGCGTAAGGGAGAGGAAGAGTCATGCTGGACCGTTTAAGCGCATTCCCGATACCCGTCCATGTCCTCATCTCCCTGGTGCTGGCCGCCGGACTGGCTGGGGTATTTGAGTTTGTCGATGCCGACATGATTGGCTTTGCCATTAACCCCATAGTGTCCGGCAAGGTCGAGCGCGATCAGTTACAACAGAAACACGACCAGTTGGAGGTGGAAGTGCGGGCGTTGGAGACTTTCAAAGCCCAGCTGGCCCAGAAACAGCGCGACCTGGCAAATACCCTAGCCGAATTGGCACGGACCAATATTCAAATTCCCACCAACAAGAACACAGATAATTTCATGCGGATTCTGGAGGGTTCATCCTCCAACGCACAGGTCTCGGTGCGGAAGTTTTCCGCCCTGCCGGTGGTGTACAAAGATTTTTATGCCGAGATGCCCTTCCAGGTGGAACTCGACGGCCCCTACTTCAACATGAAGGATTACTTTGATGCGCTCAGCCGCAACGACCGCATTATCAATGTCGGCAACCTGAATTTGCAGAGCCTCGACACCAGCAAAACTGATTTCCAGTATGTCCCCGGGGCCTCCGTGGAAGGAAAGTGTACGGTGACTACCTACTACATCCCTTCGGATTCCGAGCTGGCGGCGGCCGCGCCGCCGCAGGCCGGTGCGAGAGGCGGCCGCCCGGGCGTACCCGCGGCGAGGCGATAAGGGGGTCAGGAGAAAACCATGGCGAATGGGTATAAACATTTTAGCCAAACGTGGTCAAAGAAATTCCTGGGAGGGCTGGTTGCGTTTGCCGTTGTTCTGGTTGCGGTGCCGGCTCTGGCGCAACAGCCTTCGCCTTCCATGATTACCGGCGCCAAAGCAAATCTCAAGCAGGCAAAGCCCAAGCCCAAGCCCAAGACAGAGGAGAAGAAAACTTCTCCTGTGCCGAGCCAGCCTGTCCCGGCTGCTCAGAGCCAGTCTATGCGCCGGGACCCCTTCCGCAGTCTGAAAAGACAGATGGAAGGAGGAGGCGGGCCAGCAGCGCTGCCGCCCGGCAAGCGCGGCTTGGTGGTTGCGCAACTTGTCGTGGAAGGGATTGTTGTGGGAGCCACCGGAAATATCGCCGTGGTCACCATGCCCGGGCGTGACCGTGCCTTTTTCCTGCGGGTGGGCGACCAGCTTTATGACGGTCAAGTAACCCGGATTTTGGGAGACCGTGTGGTTTTCCGGGAGAAGACCCGTAATTTGTTTGGCAGAAGAATTGTACGGGACGTCACAAAAGAGTTGACAACCGTACCGGAGAGTTAGCCGTGAGGAGCAGACCCATGAAGCGTACGTCCTGGAACGGATGGATATCCGTTATCTTGCTGGCCCTGTTGGCCCCTTTGGCGGTGGCGGGCGGGGAAGCCCCTCCGGCGGCAACGGCACCGGTGCGCCTGGTGGCGGTGACGCCGGTTGAAACTCCTGCCGGGACTGCGCTCGAAGTGCGTCTCTCCGGTCCGTTTACCTACACCTCCTACCAGCCCGACGGGAACAGCCTGGTGGTGGACTTGGCGGGTGTTGTGTCCGAGTCGGTGGCGCCTGCCCGGGCGCCGGAAATTTCCTGGGTTTCTCACTATCGCCTCCTGCCCTTCCGTAATGCGGCCGGACGCCAGGTCCTGCGGCTGGATATGACTCTGAGCCAGGAATGCGAGGTGGCGGTTACACAGGCCACGGCCTCTACGCTTTCGCTGACGTGCGATGCGGCCGCCCAGGGCAACCCCATAGTCTCCTCCGCTTCCTCGGAACCGGTTCGCAAGCAGAAGAGGGTTTTCCGGGAAGCGTCGGCTGGGCCGGTTATGGTCCAGCGCGTCCGCGTGAACGAAACAAGAAACGGCGACCTGGTGGTGGAAATTTCCTCCAACGGGCAACTCGGGTTTGAGACGTTGGAGTTGGAGCATCCCCCCCGGCTGGTTGTGGACCTCCCCGGTGGAATCCTGCGGGGACGCGCCCGCCAGTTGGCCGTCGAGAGCCCCTGGGTTTCGCAGGTCCGTGTAGCGCAGTTCAAAGCCAAGCCTCCGGTTACCCGTGTAGTTCTGGATTTGAAAAAGAAAGTTCCGTTTCGGGTTGAGCAAACCAGCAAGGGTTTGCGGGTGGTGCTGGCCGATTCGTCTGCTCAGGCAGTTGCGAGCCAGGAGCCCACAAAGACAAAGAAGACGGTGGAGACCGCCAGGACGGCTGCCAACCCGGTTGCGGCTCTCCCCACAGAATCCTTTGAAGTGAAACAGGATACGGAACAGCCGGTTCAGGTTTTTGAGCCTGTTCAAGTTGCCTCGTTAGCTCCGATGGTGCCGGCAAACCTCTTAACGCCCGTGCTGAACTCGGCGACGGCTTCCCCCGTTCCGGTGGCAAAAGCGGCCTCCGCGGAAGCGTCTGTGAAGCGCTCCGAACCTGTTGCTGAGGCAGCCACTGACATAACCCAAGCGCCCCCGACGCCTGTCCCGGGCGCCTCTTCTACGAATTTCCAGGTTCCCGCAACCGCAGCGCCAGAAACCAATGAGTTCACCGGAGACCCCATCTCGGTGAACTTGCAGGACGTTGACCTCAAGGACTTCTTCCGGTTGATCCACGAGATTAGCGGATTGAACATTGTGGTTGACCAGAGCGTTTCCGGGACCGTGACACTGGTGCTCATTGATGTGCCGTGGGACCAGGCACTCGACATTGTCCTTAAGAACAATGGTTTGGACCACTCCCTGGATGGAAACGTCCTCCGGATTGCCACCCGCGCCACTTTGAAGCGGGAAAGTGAGGAGGAACGCGACCTGGCTGTTGCCCGCGCCGAGGCCGTCGATCCGGTCACGGTCACCAAGCAGTTGAACTATGCCCGGGCGCAAGACGTGGAGGCTACCCTGCAACGCTTTCTCTCCTCGCGCGGGGTGTTGATACGGGACGACCGCACCAACACTTTAATTATTCAGGACATACCTTCCGTGATCCCGGCGCTGGAAGATTTGATTAAGCAGCTTGACCGCAAGTCGCAGCAGGTGGAAATCGTGGCTCGCGTCGTTACCGCCCGCCGGAACTTCCTCCGCGAGTTCGGCACCCAGTTGGGCTTTTCGTCCGGCACTCGGAACCGGAAGCAGCTCTGGGGCGGCGGACTGCGCGGGACAGATGACACCGGGTTTATTGATCGGGCGGCTCCCTTGCCACCGGTTGTTACAGATAGCGGTGATGGGTTGATAGATACCGCCGGGCAGGTACCCTTGGCGACCCGGCTGGGGGCCAACGCCGCCACTTCCGGTCTTTTTTATAACTTTGCTTCGGCGAACTTCGCGCTGGATCTCATTCTGACGGCGGCGGAGAACCGCGGTATTGCCAAGGTGATTTCCCGCCCGCGGATAATCACGCAGAACAACGTCGCCGGCTTTGTGAAGCAGGGCGCCAAGATTCCGGTTCAGACTGAAATCAACAACACGATTTCGACTCAGTTTATTGACGCAGTGTTGGAACTCAGAGTCACGCCGCAGGTTACCGGTGACGGCAACGTATTTCTCAACATCGCCATCAAGAACGACCGGCCTGACTTTGGTAATGCCGTCAACGGTGTGCCTTCCATTGTCACGCAGGAAGCCACTACGCAGGTGCTGGTCAACGACGGCGGCACGGTTGTGATCGGCGGCGTCATGGTTACCGATAACGCCACCACCATCGACCAGGTGCCCTACCTGGGCAGCATCCCGATTATCGGCCACCTGTTCAAGCGCACCAGCATTCGGACCAGCACAGAAGAGTTGCTGTTCTTCATCACACCACGAATATTGCCTGACTAGCTGATTGGGGTAGTTTCGGGGGAGCGCGCTCATGGCTCCCCCTTTTCTTTTGTCCAGGGGGATTTCTTTGGCACACACGGTTGTCTCCAGCCGTCTCCAGCGGTTGCGGCGGGTTTTGCGCTCGCGCCGTGGGGTGCTGGTTACTGGCCGGGCCAACATTCGCTACCTGAGCGGTTTCACGGGTTCCTACGGCGTACTGGCGGTAACGCAGGATGAATGCGTCTTCTATACAGCAGGACTCTATCGTACGCAAGCCCGGCAGGAAGTAACCGGCGCGCAGCTCCGCGTTACGGGAACGGATGCCCTGGGTTCGGCCGCCCGGTGGCTCAAGCGGCAGGGCGCAGAACGAATCCTCTTTGAAGCAGATCACCTCAGCGTCAATGAGCTGCGCCATTTGGAAAAGGCCGTCGGTCAGGAACCGTTACAGCCTTCGGCCGGCATTGTCGAGGGGTTGCGCGCTATCAAGGACAGAGAAGAGATTGCCGCCATTCGGGCCAGCCAGAAATTGATTGCGCGCGTTTTCGAGGAGGTCCTGCCGCTCGTACATCCCGGGGTGAGGGAACTCGACCTGGCGGCGGAAATTGACTTCCGTATGCGGCGGCACGGCGCCGAGGGGCCGTCGTTTGATACTATTGTAGCTTCGGGTCAGCGGTCGGCCCTGCCGCATGGCCGCCCCAGCAGCAAGCGTCTGGGCGCAAAAGAGTTGGTTGTCTTCGACTTGGGTGCTATACTCGGCGGCTACTGTAGCGACATGACCCGCACTGTTTTCCTGGGGACGCCGCCCCCGGCAGTCCGGCGGCAGTACAAGGCTGTACGGGATGCGCTGGAGCGGTCGCGCGAAGCAGTCAAGGCGGGCGTGGAGGCCGGAGCGGTGGATGCCGCCGCCCGCAAAGTTTTGGCGAAGAGGGGTTTTGGTCCTTACTTTGTCCACAGCACCGGACACGGGCTGGGGCTGGAAGTCCACGAAGACCCGCGCGTGGCCCGGGGCAGTCCGGCGAAGCTGAAAGCCGGTATGGTTATCACATTGGAGCCCGGCGCGTACCTGCCGGGAAAGGGTGGAGTTCGCATTGAAGACGTCGTGGTGGTTCGGCCGAACGGCGCAGAGACACTGACACCTTTAAGGACGGAGTTGATTTGCCTGTGAAGAAAAGCATGAAGAAGAAAAAAACTTCCCCAAAGCCCCGCAAGACCGGAAAGGGGAAGAAGCCTGCTGGCAAGAAAAATCCTGGCGCGATGGTGCCCTATGACGAGGTCAACGAGATTGTAGATTTCCTCGAGGAGCGTGGGCTGGAAGAGTTCGAGTTGGAGCGTTCCGGCATCCGCATTCGTATCAAACGGCAGGGGCTTTCCGCTCCGGTGGCGTCGGCGCCCGTTCCGGCGGCTTCTCCTGCGCCTTCTTCGCCTACGGCAACTGAGCCTGCGTCGCCGGAAGCAGATTTGGACAGCGACCTTCATGTGATTAAGTCTCCCATTGTCGGCACTTTTTATTCCGCCTCCAGCCCCGACAAGCCACCGTTCGTCAAAGTGGGGGACAAGGTGAAGGCCGGGCAGGTGCTTTGCATCGTGGAAGCCATGAAGTTGATGAATGAAATCGAATCGGATGTGGCGGGTGAAGTGGTCAAAATTTTCACGGAGAATGCCCAGCCGGTGGAGTACGGCGCGCCGCTTTTCGCCATCCGGCCGAAATAGCTGAGAAGCTCTTCTGCCGGTCAATCGAGTATGTTCAAAAAGATTCTAGTTGCCAACCGCGGCGAGATTGCCCTGCGCGTCATCTGTGCGTGCAAGGACCTCGGCATCCAGACGGTGGCGGTCTATTCCGAAGCCGACCGGGACTCCCTGCACGTCCGTTTTGCCGACGAAGCCGTCTGCATCGGCCCGCCGCCCGCCGCGCAGAGTTACCTGGACATCCCGCAGGTCATCAGCGCAGCGGAAGTGACTGACGCCGACGCCATCCATCCCGGCTACGGTTTTCTCGCGGAAAACGCCCACTTCGCCGAGGTTTGCGCCGAGTCAAAAATTACTTTCATTGGTCCAACCCCGGAGATGATCCGTCTGATGGGAGAAAAGGACCGCGCCCGTCAGGCCGCTAAGGCGGCAGGTTTGCCCACAGTGCCCGGGACGGACGGGCCGTTGAAATCGCTGGATGACGCCCACAATGCCGCCCGGAAAATCGGGTATCCCGTGCTGATCAAAGCGGTGGCCGGCGGCGGCGGGAAGGGGATGCGCGTGGTGGAGCGCGAGGTGGACCTGCCCCACTTAATGGCCACCGCAGAAAATGAAGCCCGGGTGAATTTCGGCAACGCCGCCTTGTACATGGAAAAGTTCATTGCCCGCCCGCGGCACATCGAATTTCAGGTCATGGCTGACCAGCACGGCAATGTAAGGCAATTCGGGGAACGCGAGTGCTCCATCCAGCGGCGGCACCAGAAGATGATTGAAGAAGCCCCCTCCCCGGCTCTCACGCAGGATGTCCGTGACGAGATGGGGGAGAAGGTGATAAAGGCCATCCAGTCCATTGGCTACCAGAACGCCGGAACCATAGAGTTTTTGATGGACGAAGCCGGGGAACTTTACTTTATCGAAATGAATACCCGCATCCAGGTCGAGCACCCGGTTACGGAGCTGGTCACTGGCCTTGATTTGGTCCGGATGCAGATTCGCATGGCCGCCGGAGAGAGGCTCGACGCAATTGTCCCCCCCAAGATGCGTTTCCG
>CBDUYQ010000020.1:0-10164 GCA_965371475.1 uncultured bacterium | reverse complement strand
TACGGTCGAAGGCGGCCATTGGTTCCGCGTTTCGTCTATTCGTGGTCCGAGTGCTTCGAGTTGCCATTGAACAAGCCCCAACTTTTCGACAGCACATAGGCGGCGATTGTTGAGAACAGGAATCCCAGCCCCAACGCGGCAAAAATTGTCCCGGCAATTGTGAACCCTTCTAGCGAGCCTGAATTTGGCAGGAGTCCGCGCAGGGAGTGGAATGCACCACCGAAGAACATCATTACAATACCGGCGGTCATGCCACCCAAGATACGCCCGTGCGGTTTGGTCTGTTCAATCGTGGCCGAGGTCAAAAACTTCTGCCCGGCTTCACTGCTCAGGTATTCGGCCAGCTCCTGCGCCGAGCCGAATTTGTCGAGCAGCTTGGTTTGCATCTCGGTCTGGGCTTGCATGATATCTTTTCGGCGCCGGTTGTTCACCACCACCCAGACGATAAAGGCGATCATGGCGAACATCCCGGGCATGATGATCATTGGAGCGATAGCTTCCGCGCTCGATCCGGATGCGAGCAATACTGCGTTGTGCATAAGTGCCTCCTGTTTCGTTTTTCTTCACTCTCTATAACGCTTTGTGATGAGGAGGGTTAACAGGCGTATTGGAACACACAAGAGTGTTGTGATAAACCAATGAATAATAAGAGTTTATGGGGATAGGTGGTTCTATTGTTGCGGAGTGACGTCCACGCCTTGCAGGCCAATTAATGTGCCGGCCTCGCGGCTGGCCTCACCGATGGCTGCCAGCAGCGCCCGGCTGGTTGCACTGTTGAGCCAGCGGCCGTCCTCGGTTCCCCAGTAGGCCAGGTACTCGGCCAGCTCCTCTTCGGAGACATTACGGTAGGTGTAGAGCATCGAGACCTGCACCTGTTCCCGGATGAGTCCGAGCAACTGTAATTTCATGTCGATAATCTGCCTGTCTATCCGTTCGATGGTGGTCTGTCTCTCTTTTGGGAGTAGAGAGTTGGAGCCTTTCAGCAGGGCCCGCAGGACGACGGCCTGGAAATCGAGGGCCAGCCTGGTCGCGCCGACGGTTTCGTCGAGCCGCTCTATCAAGGCCCGGCGCGGCTGGGGGGGCGGTTGAGACTCAATCAGGGCGCCGTACTGTTGGATGGCCTCCATCGCTTCCAGCGTGTTGGCCGCCAACTCCAATGCGGTCATCTTGCGGGCAAGGGGAGAATGGAGCCAGACCAGCGTCCGGGAGAGCTGTTGCTCATCCGCCTGTTCCGCCTGTTCGGCAAAAGACGTGGCCAGGCGGTTGTACAGTTTCTCCGAAGTGAAGGTGAACTCGAAGGCGTTGCGCAGGGCAGGGTACACTTCCGGGCCTAGTTGGGCCTGCTGCTGGTCGAGAGATGCGAGCAGCATCCCCGGCAGTTGTTCCACTTGTTCTGTAACACCGTAAAGCTGGAGAACCTCATCGACTTTTGTTCGAACAGCCCCTTTCTCCTGGACCGAGCATGGTGCGGCCGGCAAAAGGAGCGCCAACAATAGAAAGTTGGGGAGCAGGAAAGTTTTCATGCCGTCCTCCGGGCGGCTGTGGCGGCGCCGGGTTTGGGGGTAAATTTCACAGGAAGCAGGCCGTTTTCCTTTGGTTGACCAGCCCAAATTACCACCAAAACTCGAGGGACGGCAACGGCTGGGGTTGCGATAATACTTTGTGTAGAAAAGTACTTGACAAAACATTGCCACACAGGTAAATATCTTCCTATGAGTTTGCCCCGTCCCTCGCCGCCCGAGCCGGTCAGCCTCGGTGAACACGCTGCGGATAACCTCCGCTTCATCCGCGAAACCATAGAAGGGGCGGTGCCCTGCACGAGTATTTCCGGCTGGGGATTTGTCATCATCGGTGGGACAGCTTTGGCGACCGCCCCGCTGGCCAATATGCAGCCGTCGCAGGAGCGCTGGCTGCTGGTCTGGCTGGGGGAGGCCGCGCTGGCGCTGTTACTCTCGATGGGGGCTTCGGCCTGGAAGGCCCGGCGCATCGGGCAGCCGTTGTTCTCCAAGCCGGGGCGGAAGTTCATGCTGGGGCTGGCGCCGCCGTTTCTGGCGGCGGTCATTCTGACGGGATTTTTTTACCGGGCGGGCATGGTGGGGGCGCTGCCGGGGGTGTGGCTTCTTCTCTACGGCACCGGGTTGGTCACCGGCGGAGCATTTTCGGTGCGTGCGGTGCCGCTGGCCGGATTTTGCATCCTGCTGACCGGGGTGGCAGCGTTGTTTGCTCCGGCGCAGTGGGGAAACAGCCTGATGGCTGCCGGCTTTGGCGGATGGCACATTCTTTTCGGGCTCTGGATAGCCTGGAGGCACGGTGGTTAAACGAGCAGCAGCGAAGGCTGTCTCAAAGGCTGGCCAGACTAACCGGACCGGCCGTGCCAGGGCTGCGGCCCCGCAATCTCTGGGAGGAAAGCCCGCTCCGGGTGCGGTCGGGCTCAATCCTGTTATCCATGAACGTGTCCGTCTGGCCATTGTCAGCGCGCTGGCGGTGAACGACTCGCTCAGTTTCAACGATCTCAAGGCTCAGTTGAAAACCACCGACGGCAATTTGAGCGTCCACGCCCGCAAACTGGAAAAGGCGGGCTACGTCGCCTGCCGGAAGTATTTTGCCGGGCGGATGCCCCGGACCGACTACCGCCTGACGGTTGCGGGGCGCAAAGCGCTGGAGCGGTACTTGAAGCACATGGAAGCTTTGATTAAGGCTGCGAGGCGCTAAAAATTTTTTGCCGAGTTACTTTATGATGCAAAGTAAAATAGAAAATGACGGCCACGGCGGCCTGCACGTCGCCATCATCATGGACGGCAACGGCCGTTGGGCCGAGCGGCGCGGGCTGCCGCGCCCGGCCGGGCACCACGAAGGGACTTCGGCGGTGCGGCGCGTGGTGGAGGCCGCCCCCGATCTGGGGATTGACCTGCTCACGCTCTACGCTTTTTCCTCCGACAACTGGCGCCGCCCGCAGAAGGAGGTATCCAACTTGATGGAGCTGTTCGAGAAGTTCTTGACGGACGCACGGGAGGACTGCGTGAAGCAGGGTGTCCGAATCACCGTGATGGGCCGTCGTGACCGTGTGCCGCGACTGGTGAGCGGCGCCATCTCGGGCATGGAGGAGGCCACGCGCGCGGGCACCCGGTTGCACGTGCGGCTGGCGATGGATTACTCAGCGCGGGACGCGATACTGGAAGCGGCGCGGTTATTCCACTGTCCTAACGGTAACGGGCGGGAGGTCTTTGCCCGTTGTCTCGGCCATGTCATCCACGCCGGAGAGGCTGCACGCGACGTGGACCTGCTGATCCGCACCGGGGGCGACCAGCGCCTGAGCGACTTCCTGCTGTGGGAGTGTTCCTACGCTGAACTCTATTTCACGCAAAAGATGTGGCCGGAATTCTCCGCCGACGACCTGCGCGAGGCCGTGCGGGATTTTCATGGCCGTGACCGCCGGTACGGTTGCGCCAAAACTCTCCTGCCCGCCGAAAGCTGAGTACGCCCGTGGCCTCCCCGCGGCAGGCAAGCTCAGGACAAGCCGCTAGGTTCCGTCTTGCTGTCATTCTGAGCGGAGCCCGTTTGCCCTGAGCGTAGTCGAAGGGAAGGGCAGAAGCGAAGAATCCCATCCTGTGGCATATCGGACATTTGGCAATTTCCTCGCAGGATGAGATTCTTCGTCGGCTTACGCCTCCTCAGAATGACAGGCGGGCGGGGGCGGGTAGGGGTCATTGGGAAATTTCCAGCAGGCTGAGCTGGCCGCAGGCAGCGTAAACGTCCTGCCCGCGGGACTTCCGGATGAAGGCTTTGAAGCCGTGGTCCATCAAAACCCGCTGGAAGGCGAATACGGCCTCCTCGGTAGGAGCGTGGTAGGGAAGCGAGGGCACGGCATTCCAGGGAATCAGATTGACCTTGCATTTCAGGTGGCTCAGCAGTTTCACCACGCGGCGGGCGTCTTCCACCGTGTCGTTAAACCCGCCCAGCACCACGTACTCGAACATGATGTATTCCCATCTCCGCAGCGGAAGTTTCTGGAGCGAAGCCAGCAACTCGGCGATGGGCCACTTGCGGTTGAGTGGGATAATCTCGCTGCGTTGCTCGTCGGTCGAGGCGTTGAGCGAGACGGCGAGTTTGGGGCGGACCTCTTCTTGCGCCAGCCGTTCGATGCCGGGAATGACGCCCGAGGTGGAGAGGGTAATGCGCCGAAGGGGGATGTCCATCCCCTTGGGGTCGGCCAGCAGGCGGACGGCCTTCATGGTTGCGTCGTAGTTGTGGAGTGGCTCGCCCTGGCCCATCAGGACGACGTTGGTCCGCGGGTGCAACTCTTCTTTGTGCTCTTCCAGCAGGGTGAGCACCTGCCCGGCGATTTCACCGGCGGTCAGGTTCCGCAGCAGTCCCAGGCTGGCGGTGGCGCAGAAGCGGCAGTCCACCGCACAGCCCGCCTGCGAGGAAATGCAAAGGGTCTGACGGTCGTTTTCGGGCATCCAGACGGCTTCGATTGTGACAGGTGGCGGCAAGTCGCGGGGGCCCCGCCGTTGGCGGGATAAACTCCGGCCCTCTTCCAAACTGTCATTTTTTGCGGAATTCCTAGTTGAGCCCAGTTGCAGGATGTAGCGGACGGCCCCATCCTTGGAGGGATACCGGGAGACGATTCGCGGCGGTGTGATGGTGGCCAGGGTTGTCAACTGCTCCCGAAGTTCGGAGGGGAGGTTGGTCATTTGGTCGAACCGCCAGAGGCGTTCCCGGTAGAGGGCGTGGTAAATCTGCGAGCCGCGGTAGGCGGACAGGCCCCAAGCTTCTGCTTGTGTCCGCAGTTCTTCTTTCGTCAAGCCGAGTAGTTCAATCATCCTGAGTTCCTGTGGGGTTGCGCGCCCCGGGCGCTTCTATTCTAATGGAAGTCCCGGCCTGCGCGGCGCCGGAAGGAGAACCACTTGTCAAAGCCCAATACCATTCGGAAGACCACACTGGCCAACGGACTTACCGTTGTGACGGAAACGATGGAGCACGTCCGCTCGGTAGCGGTGGGTATCTGGCTGCAGAGCGGGTCCCGGGTGGAGTCGCCCGAAACCAACGGCATGAGCCACTTCATCGAGCACGCGGTATTCAAAGGAACCTCCACACGCACTGCCCGCCAGATTGCCGATGAGATGGACTCGGTCGGCGGACAGATTGACGCCTTCACGTCCAAAGAGATGGTCTGCTTCAATGCGCGTGTGATTGACGAGCACCTGCCCAAAGCCTTTGAGGTGATTGCCGACATGGTGCTTGACCCTGTCTTTCCGGAAGACGAACTGGTCCGGGAGCAGAACGTCATCCTGGAAGAGATTCGTATGGATGAGGACAATCCAGAATACCTCGCCCAGGAACTCTTCAGCCAGAGCTTCTGGCCCGGCCATTCTCTGGGGCGGCCCATCCTGGGGACGACGGACACGATCCCCACATTTAACCGCGACCGGGTGCGTGAGTTCTACGGTGAGTGGTACCGGCCGGACCGCATGGTTATTACGGCAGCGGGGCAGATCGACCCCGGGAAATTTATCCAGCAGGTGGAAGGGTTGTTCGGCAAGCTCCCGGCTGCCAGCAACGGTTTCCAGCCAACGGCGCCGCAACCGGAGCCGGCGCTGACCACCCGAATCAAAGAAGAGTTGACCCAGGCGCAGCTTTGCCTGGGGGTGCCGTGTTACGAGCTGACCCACGAGAAGCGCTACGCCATGAGCCTGCTGACTAACATTCTCGGCGGGGGGATGAGTTCGCGGCTGTTCCAGCGCGTGCGGGAGCAGGAGGGTTTGGCGTACGCTATTTTCGCCGACCTGGCCGTTTACCGGGATGCCGGTTGCCTGGGCGTGTACGCCGGCACCGCTCCGGAAACGTTGCCGAAGCTGCTCGGCCTGGTGATGGAGGAGATTGCCCGGATGAAAAAGGAAGCTGTGCCGGAAGAGGAGTTGCACCGCACCAAAGAGAGCTTGAGGGGAGGCATCCTGATTTCGCTGGAATCGACCGCGGCCCGCATGGGCAGTTTGGCCCGGCAGGAGATTTATTTTGGCCAGCAGTTCAGCGTGGAAGAGATTCTGGCACGCCTGGAAGCCGTACAAGCGGAAGAAATACAGGGGTTGGCCAATGAGTTTTTTGTCCCCGAGAAGGCTGCCGTGACCGTGCTCGGCAACCTGAAAGATTTTTCCCTTAGCCGCGAAACCGTTTCTTTCTAACCCAAGAGGTGATTTTTACCAGTCGCGGCCGCCACCGCCACCGCCGCCTCCACCACGGCCTCCGCGGCCACCACCACCCCCGCCACGGCCTCCGCGGCCGCCACCGCCGCCACCGCCGCCACCGCCGCCGGGACCCCGGCCACGACCACCGCCTCCGCCACCGGGACGGCGTTCCTGCATGGGACGGGCTTCGTTGATCACAAGGGCACGGCCGTTCAGTTCCTTGCCGTTCATCTCCTGGATGGCTTTGTCGGCGTCTGCGTCATTTTCGATTTCCACAAAGCCAAACCCGCGCGGGTCGCCGGAGAACTTGTCGCGAATCAAAGTGATGTTGGCCAGGGTAAAACCGGCGTCGCCGAACCAGTTTTGGATTTCTGTTTCATCGGACTGAAAGGAAATATTGCCCACATAAAGCTTCTTCACGCTCACCTTCCTTGGGCCCGGGAAGAAGCGTTTCCCGAAAGCCGGAAAATTTGAAGAGACAGGGCCGGAGCGAAAGTAGCTGGTCGGGCGACTACCCCACTGACGAGTCTGACACTTCACCTGCGCCCCCCATCATCCTCCTACCCCTGGGCAGAGTCAATGACGAGAGGGTTTTTTCTGTCCGGGGGAGCAGGTCGGGCGCCCGGATAATCGGGCAGAGATTTTTGGTATTCGTAGCGCCCCTTGCCGTGTGCGCGCGGCGGCGTGTACACTCGGAAGTTCTGATTACACACCCAGCAAGAGAGGGGTCCCGCCGATGGCCGACATCTTCCCGTTCCGCGCGTTCCGCTACAACCCGGAGCAAGCCGGAGCGCCTTTCGACCGGCTGGTTACCCAACCTTACGACAAGATACCCCCTGCCCGGCAGGAAGCGTACTATCAGGCCAGCCCGTACAACCTTGTGCGAATCATCCTCGGGAAGAAAGAAGAAGGGGACAACGGTGAGCAGAACGTTTACACCCGCGCGGCGGAGCACCTGAAGGACTGGGCGGAGAAGGGGGTTCTGGCGCAAGACGATACGCCCGCTATCTATCCGTATTTTCAGGAGTACACTGTGCCGGGCACGAGCCAACGCCGGGTACGCAAAGGGTTCATCGCGCTGGGCCGGATTGAAGACTACGACGCCCGCGTAATCCACCGGCACGAGTTGACCCACTCCGGGCCGAAGAAAGACCGGCTCGAACTGTTGCGGCACACGCGGGGGCACTACGGCCAGCTTTTTATGATTTACTCCGATCCTGCAGCGGAGGTGGACAAGTTGCTGGACAAAGTTACGCAGGCGGACCCGGCCATGGAGATTCATGACGAGTACGACGTTGTCCACCGCGTCTGGCGGGTGGATGACACGGTCATGGGGGAGAAAATTCAAAAATTAATGGTTGACCAAAAGCTGATTATCGCCGACGGCCACCACCGGTATGAAACCGCCCTGGCTTACCGTAACGAGTGCCGCAAACGAGACGGGAAGACTGACCCCGGTGCCCCGCCTGAAAAGGTCATGATGACTTTTATCAACATGGAGCAGCCCGGCATGACGATATTGCCGACCCACCGCGTTATCCACGGGTTGCCGGACTACAGTTTTGGCGCCTTCCGCGACCAGGCCGGCGAGTACTTTGACTGGTATGCGTATCCTCTCAACGGTGATAAGGACAAACAACGCACCGTTGACCGCCTGTTGCGCGACCTGGCCGAGCGCGGCGAGAAGCGGCAGGCGGTGGCGGTCTATTCTGCCGGGGAAGAGACTGCTTACCTGTTTCTGCTGAAGGAGGATGTTGACCCTTCCAAGGTAATTTCAGACCAGTCTCCCCGCCAGTGCCAACTCGATCTGGTGGCGCTGCACAAACTGCTGTTGGAGCGGTGTCTGGGGTTGGGCGCGCAGGCGATTCAGGAGAAGCGGAATATTTACTACATCCGCGAAACCGGCGAGGCCATTGAGCTGGTGGATAAAGGCGAGGCGCAGATTGCCTTTCTGGTCAACGCGACAAAGTTGTCTCAGGTCCGGGACCTGGCGTTGAACGGAGAGGTGCTGCCGCAAAAGTCCACGGACTTCTATCCGAAGGTGCTGAGCGGGCTGACCATTTACCGGCTGGATCACCCGTAAACAGAGGTTTTGTCTGGGCAGGGGCAGGGAGGCCGTTATTTGTCGTTCTGAGCTGTCTCGCCGGTTTTCAATTTCTGGGGTTTGCCCGAGAGGAAAAACTTCGGGTCTTCGAACGTTCCCTTCACCGCAAACGGCACACGGACGACCTGCATTGCGTTGATGGTTTTCTGCAGCGCCTTGCCGATGGCGCGGCCGAGTTTGCCGAACGGGTTCGATTTCTTTTTCTCCTCTTCGGGAACCTCGCCTTCGCCGGTGACCGTGCCGTTGCCTTTGTAATCGAGTGTGCCGTCGAGCCCGAAGCTGCCGCTGGCTGTGCCCCTCAGGGAGTCCGATTCCAGCTTGATGCTGCGGCTGTGGACGCGCTGCTGGCGGATGCGGAAGTCGCCGCCGAAGTAGGTGAATTTGGTGGTGTCACTTTTCGGCACACTCATCTGGAAAAATTTTGCCATCGTAACCAGTTTGCCGGTCAAATCCAGTCCGGGCAGGGTGCCGTCGCGGACAGCGAAGGTCCCTTGCCCGCCCAGAGATTCTGCCGGGTCGCCGGCCAGTGAAGTGTTTAATTTGGCATTGGCTTCGAAGGTGCCGGTGATTTTGCGGGTGGCGTCCGGCGCCACCGCACTGACCAGGCGCGCAACATTGACGCCCTGGATTTTGGCGTTCACGTTCAACGGCTGGTTTGCTAGGGCTTGTTGCAGGTTGGCCGTGCCCTCCACGGTCCCGCGGTAGAATTTCAAGGTGAAGGGGTTGACGTCAATCTTGTGGGCATAGACACGAACCTTACTGGTAAAGCTGCTGGCGGTGAGAGGGGACAGGACCAGTTTATTGATTTTGACCGAACCGCGCGCCAGCAGCCGCCGCGAGGTGGTCGAGGATCCTCCGCGGGAAGCCGCCGGCGGTCCATCTTCCACGCTCCGGGTCAGCGAGGCCAGCTTGAGCAGGTCGAGTTCGGGGATGGTCAGGTTAAAGTCGGCCCGGGGGTTGCGGAGGTCGGCAATGCGGATGTCACCGGTTACCCGAATCGTATCCAGCGCGGCGGTAAAGCTGCCGCGGCCCGCCCCTTCTTTGGCGGAAAGCGCCCCTTCGGTCACGCGCGCCGGTTTGGCGAGGGTGGGAGCGGTCAGTTCCATGCCCTTCATATCGACTTCGAGCGTCAGTTTTTTCAGGAAATCCGGGTCGCCCGGATGAATGTTATTCACTTTGGTGTTCAGGCCGGTCAGGGTGAAGGCAGGCGAGATTTTTTTCCGGCGGGTGTGGTAGGAGCCGGAGTTAAGCACTACGTTTCTGACCGAGATGGAATCAATCCGCTCCAACGAGAAAGCCGGTTCTTCGCCTTCGGGCGCAGTTTTCTTTTTGCGCTTTGTCCTTGCGGGGGTGAAGTCGTAATTGATGCGCCCATTCTGGTTGGTGAGCAGGTTGACCTCGACGCCGTTGATGGTGATGTAATTGACCAGCAACTTTCCGTCCAGCAGCGGCAGGAGTTCTGCGCCAATATTTACACTTTCCACTAAAAGTGTGTCGCCTTCCGGGAACCCGGCAGGGTTCTTGATGTGGAAGTTGACCACCTGCACGCTCACGGAAGGCAGGATGTGCAGCCGCAGCTTCTCGATTTCCGCTTTGCGCCCGGTCTGCTCTTCAATGGCAGCAGTGATTTGCGGAATGAAGTCGTCGATAGAGAAGAGGAAGGGGACCAGCAAAAGCAGAAGGACAATAAACCCGGCAACGCCCGCAACGATACGGAAAATTTTGGTTTGATGCCACTTGTTTGCCATGTTCTCACCCTCCCCCAGTCCTGTGGTGGGCTTACAGGGTTCCAGAGGCCGCTCCCCACCTCTTCACTATCAGATTCTGAGGGCGGTTGCAATGGGTTTTGGTGGGAACAAGAAATTCCCGTAGTGG
>CBDUYQ010000019.1:0-10316 GCA_965371475.1 uncultured bacterium | reverse complement strand
AGGGCACGTTGACGCTGCACGGCCTCTTGTCCTACTCCTCGGTGTGCGCGGCGGGTCTCGATACCGTACCGCTGCCCGGCGACGTTACGGTGGAGCAACTCGAACGCATCATAGGCGACGTTGCCAGCCTCGCGGTCAAACTCCGCAAACCGCTCTCCGTCCGCTTGATGCCGGTGCCGGGCAAACAAGCGGGCGAGCGCACGGAGTTCGACAGCCCCTTCATTGTGAACGTGACACTCCAACCGGTACAGTAAACGTAAGAATCTACGGTAACATTATTCGAGGTCGGCGCCCTCGTAGGGAAAGCGGTGGAGCGCGGCGACACATTCCTGCAGAGCCTTCTCCAATGAGGTACCCCAGCCACTCGGGGTGAACGGCGCGGTCTTCTGGTTGGTCTGCTTGTCGGTTCTGGCAAAAAAGGCCAGGTGCGGTTCCTTCGGGTGGGCGAATTCGTAGATGGTGATGACGAACTCAATCTCCTTCCCGTCCTGCTGCTTCTTAACGGAGAAGTGATGCAGCCGCGCCAGCTCGTCTTCGGGTTTCTGTTGCGCCAGTGTCCATTCCGTCATGCCGTTCACCTGTTAGAAGATAACTCTCAACCGCGTGTCATCTTAGGCAAGGCTTACCTGTGAGTCAATCGAGGGAGGATCTTTCGGGCGGGGCCCTATGAAATGGCAGGGCTGGCTTCGCTCTCGACGGGGGAGGTTTCAAACTCTTCGATGAGAAGCTCCGGATGATGCCGGGGCACCGCCACCCGAAACCAGATAAAGGGGAAAAGCGGGTTGGGCAGCCAGTAGAGCCAGCCCAGGTCCTTTACCCGGCTGCCGTCGGCCAGGTGCAGGTCGAGCCAGACGTAAAGAAACTTATACGGGCACAAGCCGGGAAAGTAGTTGGGCTTGAACCCTTTGGTCAGCAGGTACTTCCCGCTGATGTAAAAATTGCCCTCAAACGGCGTAATGCCCCATCCGATTGGCCCTTCGGCGATCCGGGTTCCGCTGGGCCGGTGGGTGATGCGAACTGTTCTTTTGGCCATTCAATCTCCCTGTCCAATAGATGCCTGCCTCCTCCGTTCGGGTTCAAGGCCCTCCTGCCGTGGTTCATTTCATACTTGACATCCCCCCGGCCAAACCGATAGCATCGGCCTTTCCAAGGGGGAGGCCAGCCGGTTCCGGGACAATGGTACGGAAGGCTCTTGGCTGGGCAGAAGGAAAGGAACCCACCGTTACTTGTGAAAGATGTTTTTCAAGCAATGAAAACCTGTCAAAGGAGCAAACTATGCCAACCCGGTTCTGTTTTCGGGGGCTACGGCGCCGTTCGGGGATAGCGCTGACCCTGGGACTTGTTGCACTGTTGTTGGGCATTGCGCCACTCGCTGCCCAGCGGCCCGACCGCCCGTCCTACTACGCCATTCAAAACGCCCGCATCGTGCCGGTTGCCGGCCCGGTAATCGAAAAAGGGACTATCGTAATTGCCAATGGCCTGATCCAGGCCGTCGGCAAGAACGTCAAGGTTCCGCCGGAAGCCTGGGTAATCGACGGCGAAGGCCTGACCGTCTACCCCGGTCTGATTGATGCCCTCAGTACCGTCGGCCTGCAAGCCGGCGGGGAGGAACCCGGTAGTGGAAGACCTGGCAGAGGCGGACCCAGGCCAGCAACCCCGCAACGTGTGGCGCGCGGCCCGGAAGACCGCACCGCCACCACCCCCTGGGAACTGGCCGCAGACAAACTGAATGCCAGCGACGCAAAAATCAAGACCTGGCGCAAGGGCGGTTTCACTACCGCTGTGACCTCCCCTGACCAGGGAATCTTCCCCGGCCAGGCGGCGGTAATCAACCTGGCGGGCAGTGAACCCAAAGACATGGTGGTCAAAACGCCCGCGGCGTTGCGCATCACCCTGAACCGGGCGCGGGGTGGTCAATACCCCGGCTCCCTGTTCGGCGTGATCGCCTACATCCGTCAACTGTTCTCTGACGCCGACCAATACCGTAAAGCGTGGGAGATGTATGAAGCCAACCCCAGCAGTCTGGTACGGCCCGACTATGACCGTGCCCTTGCTCCCCTGGCGACAGCCAAAACGCACACCCGCCTCGTGCTGCTGCCCGGCAACCTGGCCCGGCAAATCGACCGCGCGGTAAACCTCGGCGCAGAGTTGGGCTTGCGAACCGTGGTTTACGGCGGGCAGGAAGGCTACCGGGGCATTGACTACCTGAAGGGAAAAAAGGTTCCCGTCCTGGTCAACGTGGATTGGCCGAAGAAGGACAAGAATAGCGACCCGGAAGCAGAAGAATCGCTACGCACCCTGCGGTACCGTGACCGTGCGCCTTCTTCCCCGGTGGAATTCCAGAAAGCCGGGATTCCGTTTGCTTTCTATTCCGGCGGAGTCACGTCGCCGAAGACATTCCTCAAAAATGTGAAGAGGTCCATTGATGCCGGCCTGACACCCGAAGCCGCTCTGCGCGCACTGACATTAAGTGCGGCGGAAATCTTTGATGTGGGCGACCGGCTCGGCTCCCTCGAAGGCGGCAAGATTGCCAACCTGATGGTCACCGACGGCGACCTGTTCGACGAGAAGACCAAAATCAAAATGGTCTTCGTAGATGGCGAGAAGTTTGAAAACCGTGAACCCGCCCGGCCCAAGGAGAAACCGGAAACGGACCTGACCGGAACCTGGACCCTGGAAGTTTCCTCCCCGCGCGGCCCGGAAGAGCGCACCGCCCACCTGACCATGGCGGAGGACGGGACCTTGACCGGAGAGGTAACCACCAACCGGGGCACGTTCGACATCTCGGAAGGCTGGGTGAGCGGCAAGAAGTTCAGCTTTACTCTGAACATCCAGATGCGCGGCCGGTCGTTTGAAGTGACCTACAGCGGTGAGGTCAAAGAAGACAGCTTGGAAGGAACCCTGAGCGCCGGTCCGCAGTCAATGGACTTCACCGGCAAACGCGCCGACCCGGACAAATCCACACGCGCCCGGGCGAAGGAATAGGAGGAAGACGATGAAACGAACCGTACTTTGCGCATTACTGGCTCTGGCGCTGGCCGCTGCGGCTGCTCCTGCGGCGACGGCCCAGCAATCCGAAACCATCGTCATCCAGAACGCCACCATCCTTACCATCACCAAAGGGACTATTCAACAGGGCTCCATACTCATCCGCAACGGCAAGATTGCCGCCGTAGGGAAAAACGTCCGGGTGCCGCGCGGCGCCACCGTGATTGATGCTACGGGAATGTTTGTTTCCCCCGGACTGATTGACGCGCACTCGCACATCGCCGGGGACGGCGGGCTGAACGAAGGCAGCATTGCGGTTAGCTCCATGGTGGAGGTCCAGGACGTGCTCAACCCGGACGACATCAACATCTACCGCGACCTGGCCGGGGGCGTGACCACCGCCAACATCCTGCATGGCAGCGCCAACCCCATCGGCGGCCAGAACGCCGTAATCAAGCTACGTTGGGGCAAGGACGCCAAAGGTCTGCTGTTTGAAGGCGCGATGCCCGGCATCAAGTTCGCCTTGGGGGAAAACCCCAAGCGTTCGCGCTCGGTGGGACGTCCCGGTCCGCGCCGTTACCCCAACACCCGCATGGGCGTCATGGACGTCATTCGCCAGGCCTTCATACAGGCCCGCGACTACAAAGCCGAATGGGACAACTACAACCGCCGCCAGGCTGCTGGAGAGCGGTTGATTCCGCCGCGGCGCGATCTGCAACTCGACCCGCTGGTGGAAATCCTGGAAGGCAAGCGGCTGGTGCATTCGCACTGCTACCGCCAGGATGAAATCCTGGAGTTGATTCGTCTGGCCGAAGAGTTCGGTTTCCAGATTGCCACCTTCCAGCACGTACTGGAAGGCTACAAGGTGGCCAAAGAGATTGCCGCCCACGGTGCGGGTGCTTCCACCTTCTCCGACTGGTGGGGCTATAAGGTCGAAGCCTACGACGCTATCCCCTACAACGCCGCCATCATGACCGAAAAAGGCGTGGTGGTTTCCATCAACTCCGACAGCGCCGAGGAGGCCCGCCACCTGAACCAGGAAGCCGCCAAGACGATGAAGTGGGGCGGGCTTTCCGAAACCGAAGCGCTCATGCTGGTCACCATCAACCCGGCCAAGCAGCTCCGCATTGATGACCGGGTGGGGTCGATTGAGACCGGCAAGGACGCCGACCTGGTCATCTATGACAAGCATCCTCTGAGCGTTTATGCCGTCGCCCAGAAGGTCTTTATTGATGGCCACCTCTACTTTGACCGGGAACAAGATATTGCTCACCGCGCGGAGATCGAAAAAGAAAAGGAAGCCCTGAAAGAAAAAGAAGACAACAAAGGCAAGAAGAAAGACGGCAAGAAGGAAGAAAAGAAAAAGCCCGAGGCTGCGGCCCGGCTCGAGGAGGTGCGCCCGTGATTCGCTTCCAACAATCCCTGCTAACCCTGCTGGTCCTCACCCTGCTGGCCGCTCCTCTGCTGGCACAGTCCGGCGCTCCCGTGTATGCCATCCAGGGAGCCACGGTCCATACTCTGGCGGGTCCAGCGATAGAAAACGGCACCGTGGTTATCAGCAACGGGAAGATAACCGCCGTAGGAACTGACGTCAAGGTTCCCGGCAACGCACAGATAATCGACGGCTCAGGGCTGCATGTCTATCCGGGGATGTTCGACGCCTTTGGCCAACTGGGGCTGCGGGAAATCAGCTCCGTCCCGGCCACCAACGACACCAACGAACTGGGCAATTACAACCCGCACCTGGCGGCCTATTCGGCGGTGCATCCTCCCACCGCACACATTCCTGTGGTCCGCTCCAACGGCGTGACCCACAGCGTTACCGCGCCCGGAGGGGGCGTGATCCCCGGACAGGGCACTCTTATCAATCACGCCGGCTGGACCATAGAAGAGATGGCGGTGGAACGGTCCGTTGGTATGGTTCTCAACTGGCCCAACCTGCAAACCCGCTCCTTCAGCTTCGCCACCTTCAGTTTCACCAACCGTCCTTTCTCCGAAGCGAAAAAGGAGTACGACAAGCAACTGACCGAACTACAGGAGTGGATTGAAGCTGCGCAACACTACGCCCAGGCAGTCAAGGCCAAGCCCGCAGGAATGAAGCGTAACCAGAAACTTGAAGCTATGCTCCCGGTCATCGAAGGCAAACTCCCCTTTCTTGTCCGCGCCAGCAGCAAGCGGGCCATCACCGACGCCATCGAGTTCACGGAAAAAAACAAGCTGAAGATGGTTCTTGTTGTGAGTGGCGGCGGGGGCTTTGGGGGCGGCAGCCCCAAAGAAGTTTGGAAAGTGAAGGAGATGCTGGCCGAGAAAAACATCCCGGTTATTCTAGGGCCGACGCTGGCACTCCCGGGCAACGAAGATGAGAGCTACGACAAGTCGTTCAGCATTCCGGGCGAGTTGCACGCCGTCGGCGTGAAGATTGCCTTTGCTTCCATGGGAGTGGGAACGCAGGAAGTCTCGCGGACCCTTCCCTACGAGGCGGCCAATGCCGTGCCGTACGGCCTGCCACAGGAAGAGGCGCTCCGGGCCATCACCATTAACCCGGCGGAGATGTTCGGCGTGGACGACCGGCTGGGAACCATAGAAGCCGGCAAGATCGCCAACATTATCGTCACCAACGGCGACCCGCTGGAAATCACTACCGAGGTCCGGCACGTCTTCATCAACGGCGTGGACGTTGGCACCGATAATAAGCACAAGCAGCTTTACGAAAAATACCGCAAACGACCATAGACAAGGCTCGCGGCCGAGACTGTACCCGGCTTAACTTTATGTGAGGGCGGCTGATGACTCAGCCGTCCTCTTTCGTTTTGGGAGGGGCAACCCCAGCTTAGGAGTTCAGCCTTGTTCTACGACCGGTTGCGTTCTTTTTCTTTGAGGAGGTCTTTGAGTTCGTCCATGAACTCTTTGACGTCTTTGAAATCGAGATAGACGGAAGCGAAGCGGACATAGGCAACCTTGTCGAGCTTCCGCAAACTGGCCATGATCTGCTCCCCGACCTCTTCGGAGCGGCGCTCGCGGGTGTCGGAATTGGCGACGTAACTCTCAACCTCATCCACCACGCTCTCAAGCTCCTCCATGGCGACGGGCCGCTTCTCGCAGGCGCGCAGCAGCCCGGCGAGGACCTTCTGGCGGTCGAACCTCTCCCGGCGGCCGTCCTTCTTGACCACCATGTAGGGAATCTCGTCGATGCGCTCATAGGTGGTGAACCGCCGCCCGCACTTGAGGCACTCCCGGCGGCGGCGAATGGACTCCGACTCGCGGGTCTCGCGGGAGTCCACCACCTTGTCTTCTATGTTACTGCAAAAGGGGCACTTCATAGCCGTTTTCCCATAACCTGCCTGTCAATACCTCACAAGGGTGCTCCACCAACAAACCGCCGGCCCCCAGCCTAATACGATTGAGGCGTGCTGACAAGCCCGGATTTTCCAACAGTTTAGTCCCTCCGCCGGTTGCACCCCAAACCGCCAAAGGCTACTATGGGCCAGGTTTTGGGAGGGGGGTTGGCCTGCGGGAACATTTTGCCAGCCGATTCCGTTATGTAGGTTAGGGCCAGGCAACGAAAGAATGGAGTTGCAGGAGCCGCAGAGGTGGAAGATGCAGAGGTGGTCCGGCGATGCTTGGCCGGCGACGGGACGGCTTGGGAGAGCGTGGTACGCTCCCAGACCCGGCGCGTTTACAACCTCTGCTACCGGTTCACCGGGCAGCGGCAAGAGGCCGAGGACTTAACGCAAGAGGTATTTGTTCGCGTGTTCAGGACGCTCAGCAAATTCGATCCCAACCAGGGCTCGCTCAACGTGTGGCTCTACCGGGTTGCCCGCAACCTGCTGATTGACCATTACCGCGCCACCCGCCGCCAGCGCATGACCTCCTCCATCGACGATGAAGAGTCCCCGGTAGAATTGCGGGAAACCAAAGCGCCTTCCCCGCACCGCGCCGCCGAGTTGGGCGAACTGCGTGAAATGTTGCAGAAGGCCCTCACCCGCCTCTCGCCGGAACTTCGCGAGGCGGTGGTGATGCGCGATTTGCAAGGGCTGGACTACCGTGAAATCGGCCAAACACTGGAAATCCCTGACGGCACCGTCAAGTCCCGCATCAACCGTGGCCGAGCCGAACTGGCAAAAATTTTGAAACGCACTCCGGGGTTTGACTACCCGGGAGGACGACCCTCATGAGCTGGAACTGCCAACAACTCGAAGAGCGGCTCAACGGCTATCTGGAAAGCAAGATGGCGGCGCTCGAACTCCAGGCTGCTGACGAGCACGCCCGCACCTGCCCGCGCTGCCAGGAATGGTACGAAGCGCGGCAAGTACGCGCGCTTCTGCTCGAACTCGAAGAGTTGGAAACGCCGCCCGGACTCGAGACCCGCATCCTCGCCAACACGCTCGCCCCGCCGGAAAGCGAGAGTATCTGGGATATGTTCGAACACCTCTGGCGCGCCTTCTTGCAGCCGCGGGTGGCCCTGAGCGTGGGCGCCGCCGCCTTCTCGGTGGTACTGGTCTTCACCACCCTCGATGTCCGGGTCACGGAAATCGAAGCCGCCGACCTCAACCCGGTCAACATCTACCGCGCAGTGGACAGCAAGGCACAACTGACCTACGCGCGCGGCGTCCGCTTCTTCAACGAGCTTCGAGTGGTCTATGAAATCCGCAACCAGCTGGCGGAACTCCAGGGTGACGCGGAAGAGAGCGACTCCACTGATTCCGAAGACCTCACAGAGGAAAACAACAGCGACCAGTTGCAAAACCAGCAGCCCCGGAAGTTTCTTCTGGGAAAGAGCAGCCAGTGGTCATTAGCCTTCAGCACACTTGCCATCACAAGGACACAACCATGAGCCAATGTTTTCAACATCCGGAGACGGAAGCCGTAGGGTTCTGCCGCCAATGCGGCAAAGCACTCTGCCCGGAATGCCGTCACGATGTCCGCGGCGTACTCTATTGCGAGGAGTGCCTGGCCGCCACCATGTCTGGAACAGGGGCCGGCCCCGCCCCGGGCAGCGCCGCCTCAGCAGGCGGCCCCAACCCCGCCCTGGCCGCTATCCTGGCCTGCATCCCGGGTGTGGGCGCAATCTATAACGGCGAATACATGAAAGCCCTGATGTTCATCCTGATCTTCGGCGGGACCATAAGCCTGATGGATTCGGGCGCCGCGCGGGGCCTAGAGCCGGTCCTCGGCCTCTTCATGGCCGGATTCTATTTCTTTATGATTGCCGATTCCTACAAATCCGCCAAGGCGCAGGCAGGGAGCCAGGCTGCCCCCGCCACCAACGCATGGGAATTTCCCGGCATGGGCGACGGAAAAGCCACCCCGGTTGGTCCGCTGATTCTCATCGTTGTCGGCGCGGTGTTTCTGGTCAACTCGCTGGATATCTTCTCCTTCGGCTTTCATATCTTCCGCTTCTGGCCTATGGCTCTGATTGCCATCGGCGCTTACATGATCTGGCAGCGGATGGAAGGAAGACCCCCCTCCAAACCCGGTGATAACCAACCAGGAGGCTCCCAATGAGCGAAGGTCCCACCTCGACGCCGCAACCGCCACCCCCGACGCCGCAGGCCCCGCCCCCGCCGCAACAACCCTATGGCCGGCGTAGAAAGAGCTATTGCGGGTGCGAGCGCTGCGGCCGCCGCAGCTTTATGGGCCCCGCCATCCTGATTACCCTGGGCGTCCTGTTCATGGTTAGCGAGTTTACCTGGCGGGTCAATTTCGGCGACCTCTGGCCGGTCATCCTGATTGTTATCGGCGTGATTAAGCTGCTGGAGTTCAGCGCCTCCACTGAAGGGCACAAGGAATAAGGACCTACGCTATGGCTAACGGCACACCCAAAATCCCGCGAGGTTCCATCTTTGGAGCACTGCTGCTGATCTCGCTCGGCAGCCTGTTCCTCTATGCCAACATCAACCCTTCTTTCGGCGTCTGGGCGTTGATTGCGCAGTACTGGCCGGTGCTGATTATCTTCTGGGGCGCGAGCAAGCTGGTGGATTACCTCATGCTGCGCGGCACCCCGGAAGCCGCCTCCGCCGCCCGCCTGCGCGGAGGCGAGATCTTCGGCCTGATACTGCTGCTGCTCTGCGGCACCGCCATCAGCCAGGCTTACCGGCACGGCGAGCAAATCTTCCGGTTCGGCGACGACGGCGATTTCAATATCATTTTCGGAGAAACTTACGAGTTCCCCGCCGAGTTGACGCAAACCATCGAACTCCCGGCCACCCTGACCATCAAGGGCCGGGGCGACGTCAAGGTCTCCACCACGACCGGCAAGGACATCCGGATTGTGGCCCGCAAAATCGTCCCAGCGGACTCCGAAGAAGAGGCCCGCCACATCGCTGACCGCTTCGAGCCGGTACTGGAAAAAATTACCGGCGGCTATGAACTGCGCTGGCGGCAGGCGGGCGGCTCCGACCGCGGCCTGCGCTACCACCTTGAACTCTTCGTCCCCGCCCAGCTCAACCTCAAACTGGATACCCGGCGTGGCGACGTCGAAGTGAGAAGTCTGCGGGGCAACCTGACAGTGGACCTCAGCCGCGGTTCCCTGAAGGTGGAGGACCTCGGCGGCAACCTGGAAGCCAAGATCAGCCGGGCTTCGGTCGAGGTGGACAACGTCAATGGCAATGTTCTGGTCGGCGGCAGTGGTACCGAAGTTTTTATCCGGACAGTCTCCGGCAGCGCCGGTCTGAAGGGGGAGTTCTACGGGCCAATTCAGATGCGAGAGATTAAGGGTGAGGCCAGCTTCCGGTCGCGCCGGACTGAGTTCACCGTCTCGCGCCTTGATGGCGAAATGGTTATCGACAGCGGCGACATGGTGATTCGCGGCGTACCCGGTGAGGTGGTGCTGGAAACCCGCAACAAGGAAATTGAAATGGACGACATCCTGGGGCCGGTCCGTGTGGAAAACCGCAATGGGCCCGTGGTCATACGCTACCGCCGCCCGCCCACCAAGACGATTGAAGTCACCAACCGCCGGGGCAGCATCGAACTCGTCCTGCCCGGGAACAGCGGGTTCGAGATTGACGCCAGTAACCGGCGTGGCGGAATTGATTCAGAGTTTGCCGGCCCGGACTTGGTATTGAGGAACAGCGAAGACGACCGCCGCACCCGGGTCCTGACCGGAAAATATGGCCGCCCCCGGGCCACCATCACGCTCCGCACCAGTTCCGGCGAAATAAACCTCCGCAAAATTGAATAACGCTTCCGTTACGCTCGCACGGTCTCCAACAGATCAAAAAAGCCAGGGAAAGAAATATCCACACACTCAGAATTCTGGACAGTCGTTTCTCCCTCGGCTACCAAGGCCGCCACCGCCATCGCCATGGCGATGCGATGGTCGCCGA
>CBDUYQ010000018.1:0-10491 GCA_965371475.1 uncultured bacterium | reverse complement strand
GGCAATCGCTAGCCGCCGGGTTCCCCGCGCGTCAGCATCCTCTCTTATTTCTTCTTCAACACTTCCCGGACCTTCGCGGCAAAGCGTTCTACCCGCTCGCGCAATTCCTGCTCGTCGATAGTCAGCACCCGCCCGCCTTCCATCACCACCCGGCCGTTAATCACGCTGTGGGTTACGTCTCCTGCTTTGAGCGCATAGACAAGCTGGGAGTACTCGTCGTCGTAGTACGGCAGGGCGTGGAAACCGTCCCGGCTGACGACAATCACATCAGCCCTCTTGCCCGCCTCCAGCGACCCAATCATGTTTTCCAGTCCCAGCGCGCGCGCTCCCTCGATAGTTGCCATCTCCACCACCGTATGCGCCGGCAACACCGTCGGATCGAGCTTGGTGACCTTTTGCAGCTTGGCGGCCAGGTCCATCTCCTCAAACAGGTTCAGGTCGTTGTTGCTGCCTGAAGGCCCATCGGTCCCCAGCCCAACCGGGACGCCGGCGGCGCGCAGCTCCGTCACGGGCGCAATGCCGCTGGCCAACTTTGTGTTGCTGGAAGGGTTGTGGGAACAACCGACGTGGTTCTCCGCCAGGATGGCCCTGTCGTTCTCATCCACCCAGACGCAGTGGGCGCCCAACACTTTTGTCCGAAAGAACCCCAGATCCGCCAGGTAGGCCACTGGGGTCTTCTCGTGTTTGTCCAGCGACTCTCCGATTTCCTTTTGGGTTTCCGCCAGGTGAATCAGCAGCGGCGTGCCGGTGCGTTCGGCCAGTTCCGCGGAGGCCTGCAAGTACTCCGGCGCCAGCAGGTAGGCCGAGTGCGGCGCGGCGGCCGGTATCACCAACGGATGGTTTTTCCATCGCTCGATAAACTTCTCCGTCCATTGCAACGTCTCCTGCGGCGTTTTGAAGTCCGGTGAGGGAAAGTCCAGGATGGTCTCGCCCGCCACCACCCGGATACCCACCTCAGCGGAGGCTTCCGCCACCTGGTCCTCGAAGTAGTACATGTCCACGAAAGTGGTTACGCCGCCTTGGATCATCTCCTGCGCCGCCAGCTTGGTGCCCCAGTAAACCATTTCAGGGTTTGTAAGTTTCGCTTCCAACGGGAAGATGTAGTTCTCCAACCAGTCCTGCAATGACTTGTCATCCGCCGCACCGCGGTAAAGGGTCATGGCGGCGTGCGTGTGGGTATTGATCAGTCCGGGGAGAATCAACCCGCCTTCGGCTTGCACGGTGCGGGCATAACGGAAGCGCGCCTCCAGGTCCGACGCCAGGCCGACAGCCACGATGTGGTCGCCCTGAATCGCCACCGCGCCGTCTTCAATAACGCGGCCTTCCCCGTCCATTGTCAGCACGGTGCCGCCACGAATAAGAAGGTCAATCGGCTCGCCGGAGGAACAGGACACCAGAGACATTGCGATAGAAATAAATGCGGAAATGACAACCCAAGTACGAAACATGTTTTTTCTCCCCACGAAAAATGACGAACCTTAAGAACCTAAGCTTACAGCAAGGAAGCGTCGAACGGGTCCGGCAACAGTTCACTCACGCGGACCGTCCGGCTTTTGCCGCGCAGGTTGGCCAGCACCACTTCGATGTCACCGCAGAACTCCCACAAAATCTGGCGGCAGGCGCCGCAGGGCGGCGTCAGACGAACGGTATCGGCCACAACAACTATCCGCCGGAACTTTCTCTCCCCTTCGGAAACCGCCTTGAAGACCGCCACGCGCTCCGCGCACAACGTCAGGCCGTAGCTGGCGTTTTCGATGTTGCAACCCGTGTACACTTTGCCGCGAGCCGTCTCCAACGCTGCGCCCACCTTGAAACCAGAAAAGGTCGATACGGCCCGTGTGCGCGCCTGCTTGGCCGAGCGAATCAACCCGGCGCTGGGAGCTTTCTGTTTTTTGGCAGGTTTTTTCACAGCACCACCTTATTCACCGTCTTACTCCACCACCTTACTGCAAAACTTTATCGATGGCCGGGATTATCTTTTCCATCAGCCGGGTGAACTGCTTCTCCACTTTCCGGCCCGCTTCCAGCACCTCTTCATGGTTAATCTTCTGTTGGGAGATACCGGCGGCCATATTGGTCACAACAGAAATGCCCAGTACCTCCAGCCCCATGTGGCCGGCGGCAATTACCTCCGGCACAGTGGACATCCCGACCGCGTCCGCGCCCAACTTTGCCACGGCGCGAATCTCCGCCGGAGTTTCGTAACTGGGACCCTGTAGGGCGACATACACCCCCTCGAACAGCCGCATCCGCAACTTCTTCGCCTCTCTCTTGGCCAGCGCGCGCAAACGCTTCGAATACGCCTCAGTCATGTCCGGGAAACGCAGACCGAAGCGGTCGTCATTTTTTCCCGTCAGCGGGTTGGCGCCCATCATATTAATGTGGTCGCGCATGAGCATCATGCCTTGCATCTTAAAAGATTTTTTGATGCCGCCGGCGGCGTTGGTATAAATAATAGATGACAACCCGAAGGCGCCCAGCACCCGCGTGGGAAACACCACCTGTTGGAGGGAATAGCCTTCATAGAAATGCACCCGGCCCTGCATGACCGCTACCGGTGTCTTGCCACAGAGTCCGATAACCAACCGCCCGGCGTGCCCGATGGCGGTCGAGACGGGAAAGTGCGGGATGTCCTTGTAGGGGATGACAACCGGGTCCTGCAACCGCTCCGCAAAAGCGCCCAGACCGGAACCGAGCACCAACCCGACGCGGGGCCGCAGCAATGTTTTCTCACGGAGAAAATCGGCAGCCTGCTGGACTTTTTCGAACTCTCCCTGACTCACCAGCGCGTCCCCTCTAATGCGCGCTCATCATAGCAGAATCCCGGCGATGCAAGCCGACATGAAGTTCGCCAGCGTGGCGGCAATCATGGCCCGCAACCCCAGCCGGGCCAGGTCGTCGCGGCGGTCGGGCGCCAGCGCGCCGATGCCGCCAATCTGTATTCCAATCGATCCCAGGTTGGCGAACCCGCACAGGGCAAACGTGGCAATGGCATAGGAACGCGGGTCAATCACATCCTTGATCTTGGCCAGTTCGAGGTAAGCGACGATTTCGTTGGTCACTACCCGCAAACCCAGCAGACCGCCGATAGCACCGGCGTCGTCCCAGGGAATACCCATCAACCACGCCAGCGGACGGAAGAACCACCCCAGCACTACCTGCAAAGATTCCGGAAAGTACGGGAAGCCCCAGCCCGCCAGCAGGGTATGGACGCCGCCAAAGATGGCGTTAAGCAACGCCAGGATGGCCAGGAAGGCAATCAGCATGGCGGCGACATTCAGCGCCAGACTCAAACCGTCGGTGGTGCCGCGGGCGAGCGCGCCCAGCACGTTCGGGTCCTGCCGGGGAACATCCAGCTTAACCACCCCGGCGGTCAGGGGGGTTCCGGTTTCCGGGACGATAACTTTGGAAAGCGCCATGGCGGCGGGCGCAGCCATGACGACCGCCATCAAAACATTTCGGGGCTCTACCCCGGTGCCGATGTAGGCCGCCAGGATAGCGCCGGAAACAGTAGCGAACCCGGCAGTCATTACGGTCATCAGTTCGGACTCGGTCAGCTTGGAGAGGTAAGGCCGGATGGTGAGCGGAGATTCGGTCTGCCCCATGAAGATGCTGGCGGCGGCGTTGAGCGACTCCGCGCCGCTGGTACCCATCACTTTGGTCATGAACTTTGCCAGCCCGCGGATGATGAACTGCATGATGCCGTAGTAGTACAGGAGGGCGAAGAGCGCTGCGATAAAAATAATTGTCGGCAGTACCTGAAAAGCAAAGAGGAATTCTTTGGCAGGGCTATTCATACCTTCGGTGGCCGCCGTGGTCCCGAGCGACCCGAACAGGAAGGTGGACCCGGCGACGGACATATTCAGGATTTCGGTTACCAGGCGGGCCGCTCCATCAATCACCGTCAGTCCCAACTGGGTTTTCAGCACCAGCAGTGCCAGTCCGAACTGCAAGCCCATTCCCCACCCGACCGTCTTCCAACGGATGGCCTTGCGGTTGTTGGAGAGCGCGTAAGCAATCCCCACCATGACCAGCAGTCCGATGACCCCGATAAAACGCCCCATGGCATCCTCCCCGTGATGCTGAACAAAGAAATTAAACTATTCGATGGTTTCCCGCACCAGCGGCGCACGCTCGGGCGGGTGGGAACCAAACTGAAAAGCCGGCCCGAGCCACTCCTGCACTTCCGGCAGGGTGTCGCTCCGATTGATGTGCAAGGTTGCCAGCGGCTCCCCTGCTTCGACTTTGTCTCCCAGTTTCTTGTGCAGAACCAGCCCGACCGCCGGGTCGATACTGTCTTCCACCCTTGCCCGGCCCGCTCCCAGCGCCATGGCCGCGCGCCCAATGCGCTCGGTTTCGATACGAATGATATACCCGGACTTACCGGCGGCAAACTCCACCTGCTCCTTCGCCTGTGGCAATTTCCCGGGGGCGTCCACAACGGCAGGGTCACCGCCCTGCCGCGCAATAATCTCCTGGAATTTCTTTGCCCCGGCGCCGGACTGAATCTGCTCGTCATACTTCTTGCGGCCCGCGTCGAGATCCGGCACAGCCTTGCCGAGGAGCAGCATCCAGGCGGAGAGTTCGCGGCAGAGGTCGTTAAAATCCTCGGGGCCTTTTCCCTTCAGCGTCTCGACGGCTTCCGTCACCTCCAGCGCGTTACCGACGGCGTTACCCAGCGGCTGGTCCATGTCGGTCAGCAAAGCCACCACCCGCTTGCCCATGCGGGCGCCGATGGTTTGCAGTGACTGGGCCAGTTCCCGCGCGCTCTCCATATCTTTCATGAAAGCGCCGGATCCCACTTTGACGTCCATCACCAGAGCGTCAATCCCTTCCGCCAGTTTTTTGCTGAGGATAGAGGCGGTAATCAGCGGAACGCTTTCCACCGTAGAGGTAACATCCCGCAAGGCGTAGAGCTTGCGGTCGGCGGGCGCAATCTCTTCGGTCTGACCAATCAGCCCGCATCCGATTTCGGCCACAGCGCGACGGAACTCTTCCAGAGTAAGCCCGACGGTAAAGCCCGGAATCGATTCCAGCTTGTCGAGCGTGCCGCCGGTGTGCCCCAGTCCGCGGCCGGAGATCATGGGAACCCTGACTCCGGCGGCGGCCACCACCGGCGCTATCACCAGCGAAGTCTTGTCGCCCACGCCACCGGTGGAATGCTTATCGACCTTGCCGCCCGGCACGTCGCTGAAATCGACCACCTTGCCGGAATTCAGCATCGCCTCGGTCAAATGTGCAGTCTCTTCCGGCGTCATGCCCTGCAGGAAAACAGCCATCACCCACGCGGACATCTGGTAATCGGGGATTTGCCGCCGGGTATAACTTTCAATCAGGAAGGTAATTTCTTCACGCGAAAGCGTGCCAGCGTCGCGCTTTTTGCGAATCAGGTCAGGCGCGTACATCGGCTTCCAATAGAGCGGAAGGCCGCAGTCCGCCGCTGAGCGATTCCAGGCGAAGCACAGGAATTTCCGGCGGGCACTTTACCCGGAGCGGCAGCACCACCGTGCCGATGCCGCGGCTGATGTAAACCTGCGTATCGCCGAACTGCTCCATGCCGTGCCGGAACGGAACCCGCACACCGCGCCGCCGAGCCGCCGAGCGCAGGCGCCGTAACCCCATCTGTCCGCCGTGGGTATGCCCGGAAAGCACCAGGTCAACCCCCTTCATGGCCGCCAGCGGGGCCAGGGCCGGGTTGTGGGCCAGCAGGAGCACCGGCGCCTCTTCCGGGGCGCCGCGCAAAGCCGCCCGCAGGTCGTCCTCGCCGTAGTCGAAATCGTCCACCCCAGCCACGACCAAACTCGAACCGTTGTGCCCCAGGGTTACGTGCCGGTTCCGCAGGACTTCAATGCCAAAGCGCTCCAGGGCGGTTGTGACCGCATCGGCGCCGACACGGTAGTCGTGGTTGCCCAGCACACCGAAAACCCCCAGCCGGGCTTTCAGCCGGCCGAGCGTGCGCGCCACCGGGACAACGTAGTTGCGGGAGTTACTGACAAAATCGCCGGTGAGGGCAACCAGGTCGGGATGGTAACTGTTGGCAATATCGACGGCGCGTTCTACCTCTTCGAGCCGGGTATAGAGGCCGTGGTGAATATCGGAAAGATGCACGATGCGGAAGCTATCCAATGCGCTGGCAAGACGAGGCAGATAGATGGTCTGGTGGGTAACACTCAACTCATGCCGCCGCCGCTTGCGCCGCTTCCACAATGCCTTCACCCTCTCAGTACCCCCCCGGAAGCCTGAACTCCGCGACTCTACCATCCCCGGCAGCCGGTTGCCAAGTAACAAGGTTGGTTGAAATTTCCTAACCGACCTTTTCGGCGGCCTTCTCGGCAGCCGTCTCGGCGTCCACTTCTACGAAGAGCTGGCAAACTTCGGAGTGGATGCGCTTGTTGCTGGCGACGATAGCCTCCCCCCCCAGACGGTACGGTATCCCATGCAGGTCGGTGACCGCGCCGCCGGCTTCCCGGACAATCAGCATCCCGGCGGCCACGTCCCAACGCATGAGGTTAAACTCCCAAAAACCGTCGAACCGTCCACAGGCAACGTAGCAGAGGTCGAGGGCAGCGGCGCCGTCGCGCCGAACCCCGTGCGAACTGTCGGTAAAGCGGTGGAAGTAGGCCGCATTGTAGCTGGCGTGGCGTTTCTTGGTGGGGAAACCGGTGGAGAGCAAACTTTCCTGCAACCTCTCTGTCCGGCTGACGGAGAGTTGTTTCTGGTTCAGCCAGGCGCCCTCGCCCAGCGCGGCGGAGAAAGTTTCCTCCCGCATGGGATCATGCACAACCCCGGCCACGATGTCGGCGCCCTGCACCAGCGCGAGCGAGACGGCAAAGAAAGGGTAGCTGTGGGCAAAGTTGGTAGTGCCGTCGAGCGGGTCCACATACCATGTGAACTCAGAGTCCTGCTGCTGCCCGCCACCCTCTTCGGCCACGACGGAATGCTGCGGGAAGAGCGTCCCCAGCCGCTCGACGATGAACTCCTCCGAGCGGCGGTCGGCCTGCGTGACGATATCCACTTCGGCCTTGTAGGAAATCTGGCGGGGCTTGTGAAACTCATCCACCAGCAGGCCGCCAGCCTCCTGCGCGATTTCCTGTGCGGCTTGCAGGTAACGGTTCATTGGGTGGAATCGGTAAAGTACCCCTTGCGGTGGCGGACGCGGTACTCCCCTCCCTTGACCTTCACTACAATTTTGCGGTACTCGGCATTGTACCCAGCCGACGCCGGCACGATGCCGATGATGTATTGCGTTCGCAGCACGTCGCTCAACTCATCGAAGAATTCGTCCAGCTCCTCCGCCCCGGCAGGGAAAAAAACCTGGCCGCCGGTCATGTCTGCCAGCTGGATCAGAACGTGCTCACCACGGACGCTGCGGCCGCTCTCCCCCGCAATCGGGCGAACTACCAGAGCAAAAATGGTCGCATCGACTTCCGTTACCGCATCCAGCGCGTCCCGGAAGTTCGCCCGGCTGGTGGTATCGTTGCCGTCGGTAATCAGCACCATTACCTTGCGGCCTTCGCGCTCTTCCAGCATGAGGGCGGCTTCCAGCAGCGTGTCATAGAGACCGGTGCCCGCGCGGGCTTTGATATCTTTCAGGCTTGCCTCCAACTGGTTGGCGTCCGAGGAAAAGTCCACCACGATGCGAGCGTCCCCGGCCATCTCGATTAGCGCGGCGGAGTCTTCGCGCCGGAGCACACGCCGGATGAAGCGCGCCATCGCTTCCTTCTCGGCGGGGAGTTCCTTGGCGGCGCTCAGGCTGGTGTCAATGAGCAGAATCATCTGCAACGGAAGGTTGTCCGACTTCTCGAACACACGGATGGGCCGCAACTCCCCTTCCTCGTACACCTCGAATGCCGACTGGGTAAGGTTGGTTACCGGGTCGCCCGAAAAAGAACTCACGCTGGCCGGTACCATAACCAGACGCACGTCAACCTTAATCGTCGTTCTCGTCTCCGGGGGCTCCTGCGCGAAACCGGGAGCCGCCAAAAGGCAAAGCGTAAGGACTGCCAGCATAACCGGCAAAGTATTCGGCCCGTACCGGGCCGCCCATGGTTCTCCCAGTCTCATGGTTAGCATCCTCCTTTCACCAGCTTCCCTGGCTTCCCTTCAATGACCGGGCCGGGCAGTTCGCCTTCGACCCACGTCTCCCCATCGGAAAAATACTCCTTCTTCCAGATCGGCACGGACTGCTTGAGCGTATCAATAGCCTTCCGGCAGGCGTCGAAGGCCGCGCCCCGGTGCGGCGAACTGACGGCGATGAACACACTGGTGTCACCAATTTCCAGCCGCCCCAGGCGATGGACCATAACGATGCCATCCACAGGAAATTCGGCCCGGAGGGCAGCCACAATGTGCCGCATCTTTTCGAGCGCCATCGGTTCGTAGGCTTCGTAATCGAGGTAGAGAGTTTCCTGCCCCCGGCTGCTGTTGCGGCTATCGTCGCGCACAATGCCGTCGAAGGTGAGCACGGCGCCATCGCGCGGAGCTTGCACCGCCTGCTTGAGCTTTGCGGTGTCGATGGGCGCGCGGGACAGCTCTACAATTTCAACGGGGTCAACGGACTCCACCGGCGGCTCATCCGCGCCCCCGCTGACGGGAGGCAGCAGGGCCACTTCGTCCCCCGATTGTAACGGGGCGGAAGAGGAAACGTATTCCTGGTTTACGGCCATAGCGATGCTGGGGCAGAGCCTCTCAATCTGGGGGAACCGCTGCTGATAGTGGGCCAGCAAATCTGCACTGCAGGCGCCCTCGGAAAGGTCCACCTCTTCCTCGGACGCGCCTACAACCTCCCGGAGTTGCCCGAACAGCAAGACTTTGATTTGCATGGTCTAAGTTTCGAGGGTAGCACTACCAATTTCCCGGCGCAATTCCGCTGCCCCCGGCCAACTCATTGCCCTGCTGAGCGTGCTACACTCGTTTTTCCGGATTGCCGCAACGAATTCCCGGCACTCTTCGTCCTATCAACAGATGGAACAGACCCCCATAGCCAAAGAAAGCGTCCCGCAACCGGAAGTTCCCACTACGGGGCAAGACCAGCTACCCCCGGGCTGGCTGGGCCGCTGGCTGGAACCGAAGAAGGGGCTGATCCGTTCGTTGCGCCACCCCAACTACCGGCTCTTCTGGACCGGCAACTTCCTCTCGAATATCGGCACCTGGATGCACAATGTCGCCCTGGGCTGGCTGGTGCTGGAGATGACCGACTCCCCTTTTCTGCTCGGCCTGATGGGATTTGCCCAGTTCATCCCCTCGCTGCTGCTTTCCCTGCCCGGCGGGGTCATCGCCGACCGGGTGGACCGGCGAAAATTCCTGCTCGGAACCCACTCGGCAATGTTGACGTTTTCGCTGGCGCTGGCCGTGCTGGTTGTGCTCAAAATCATTACCTACCCGCAGATACTCGTGCTGGCTTTCCTGCTGGGTGTGACCAGCGCAGTCAATGCACCGTCTTACCAGGCCATGGTGCGCGACCTTTCCAGCCGCGACGACGTGCTCAACGCCATCGCGCTCAACTCTATCCAGTTCAACTTGTCGCGCTTTATCGGACCCGCCATTGCCGGCCTGCTAATCAGCACCGTGGGCGTAACCGTCTGCTTTTTTGTGAATGCCGCCAGTTTCGCTTTTCCTCTCATCGCGCTGTCCCGGGTTCGCTACAACCCGGAACGACAGAGGCATTCCAGTTCCGGGCTGGAGGGAATCCGGGAAGGTTTCTGCTACCTGAAACTGCACAGCCGGATTGCGCTGCTGATTTCGCTGGTAGCGATGGTCAGCTTTTTCGGTATGCCCTACCTGATCTTCCTGCCGGTTTTTGCGCGCGACGTGCTGGGCGTGGGCGCAATGGGACTGGGCATCATGATGGCGGCCAGCGGTGTGGGGGCTTTGCTGGGCGGTTATGTCCTCGCCACCTGGCCTGACGACCGGCGGCGCGGACCGTTGGTAATGGGCGGGGCGATGGTGTTTTTCCTTGGCGTGCTGGGGTTGGCGCTCTCGAAGAATTTCTACCTATCTCTGGTGGCCCTGCTGGTCATCGGCGCGGCGATGGTTTCCGTGCTGGCAACGGTGAACAGTCTGATTCAGACTCTGGTATCGGACAACGTGCGGGGGCGGGTGTTGAGCTGGCACACGATGTCCTACCTGGGGTTGCACCCGGTGGGCAGCCTGATTATCGGGAAAATGGCGGAACAGTGGTCCACCCCAACCGCTCTGGCGGCCTGGGTCACGATCCCGCTGGTGCTGGTGCTGGCGCTCTTCTTTGCCGTGCCGGAACTCCGGCACCTGGAATAGGCCCCGCCATTGCCCTTTCCCGCTTGCATCCAGCACCTGCCCCGGAGATACTATTCCCTGGAGGTCCCATGGAAGAGACCCAAACGCCGGAACCGGAAACCGAACCGAACTTCGAAGACTCGCCCGTCGTCCACCGCATCTGCGAGGCGTGCAACAATATGTTCACCATCCACGCCGCCGACCCAAACCACCGTTGCCTCAAGTGCGCAAAATAAC
>CBDUYQ010000017.1:0-10975 GCA_965371475.1 uncultured bacterium | reverse complement strand
GCGAAGGCGGGAGCCCGTAAGTCGCAGCCGGAAGCCCGCCTCACATTTGTCATCCTAAGCGAAGGCCGTCAGGCCGTAGTCGAAGGATCTCATCCCCCGGAAGCGGGAACCCCTTTCGGTTAAGACGCCTTAGTATTTAGGGGAGATGCTCCAGTGATCCAGCCAGGTTATGGCGCTGGAAAAGTACAAATGTTCCCACCCGCGAAAGGATTTACCGCGGCGGCAAGCGTCTGCGCTGCCGGATGTCGGCAAGCATCTTCTGGGCTTCCTGGTTGTTGGGATCAATCCGCAGTGCCGATTGCAGCCGCCGTTCCGCAAAATCCAGGCGGTTCTGGTTCATGAAGTTCCTCGCCTGCCCGAGCAGAATCTTGATGCGCGCCTGTTCCTGCTCGGTCAGCCTGGGCACAGACCGAGTTCGGCGTGGCGGTGTCTTCTTCTCGGTAGTTTTGGGCGGCTCCTCTGTAACCGTTTTTGGCGTAACAGTTTTCGGGCCGGCATCCTGTTCCGGTGTCTTCGGAACTGCCGTGTCAGTTGTTCTGCCTGCGTTGTCCGCGCTGCCAGTCTTCGCACCGCCGGTCTTCGTAGAAGTGGCCGGAGTATCCGTCCCGCCGGGAAGTGTCACGCCTGCCTGCGCCGGCTTGTCAGCATTGCCTGCGGTGGTTTCTTTCTGCCCGGTTGCAACCGGGGGGGTGTCCGGTGTCGGATCCCCTTCGCCGGCGGTTATCACACCGGGTGTTCCCTGTTGCTGCGGCGGCGGCGTACCCTGCCGGTCCGCCGGAAACAAGGGTTGAACATAGGGAAGCGCCGGTCCCAGAAATTCCAACTGCTCCGGGGAGATCAAACCCTGGTTGACACCCACACCGGCGCCGATCACTGACAAAAGAAACAACAGAAACATCACCCGCACCACACTGGAAGATTTTTTGGGCGGGGCCACTCCAGCGCCGTGCGTCCGCGGCACAGGCGGCACCGTGCCGGGCACTGGGCTGCGCGGCGTCACGGGAGGAGCGTCCGCTGCCGATCCGGCGGCCGGGCTCAACCCCATACCCGTCGGCGGCGGAGTCGGAGTCGCAGGGATAGGGGTGCCAACCATCGGCGGCTGCGAGTCGGGCGCTGGAGTCATAACCACCGTAGCGCCCATGTAAGGGCCGGGTTGTTGTTGCGGCACAGGCGTGCTGACTTGCCCGGTCCGCACCGCCGCCAAGTCGTCGCGCAACTCCGCACAGGTCTGGTACCGCTGGAACGGATCCTTGGCCAGCGCCTTGTTGACTACGTTCTCCAGCGCCGGTTCGATGGTGGGGTCGATCTTGCGCAGCGGAATCGGGTTCTCTTCGCGAATCTTGTGCAGCACCGCCGTGGGCGCGCTGCCGGCAAAGGCGCGCTCGCCGGTAAGCAACTCATAGAGAATCGCGCCCAGGGAAAAAATATCCGACCGCCGGTCGATGCGCCTCCCCGAAGCCTGCTCCGGTGACATATAGTTCGGCGTGCCGAGGATCGTCCCGGCCTTGGTCATGCCGGTGTCGGAAATTTTAGCGATGCCGAAATCGAGAATCTTCGGTTTGCCTTCGGGGGTCACCACAATGTTGGCGGGTTTCAGGTCGCGGTGGACGATCTCCCGTTTATGCGCGTAGTAAAGCCCATCGCTGATCTCCTCCATCATCGTCAGGATTTGCTTGACCGGCATCAGCATCCGCTCGGCCAGCGACGCTGAGAGCGGACGGCCTTCCACATACTGCATCGCCAGGTAGAAAATCCCTTCGGCCTCGCCCGCGTCGTAAATGGTTACGATGGCGGGGTGCTCGAGCCGCCCGGCGGCGTGCGCCTCCAGCCGCAGGCGGCGGACGAGTTCCTCGCGCTCCTTGCCTTTGGAGTCCAAACGTACGGTTTTGATGGCAATGGTCCGGCCCACCATCGGGTCGTTGGCTTTGTACACCACGCCCATCCCGCCGACGCCAATCTCTTCCAGGATTTCATAGCGGCCGAGCTTGTTGGCCTTATCCTTTTTCTCCGGCTCGGCGGCGGGCGTTCCCGAACCGGCGGCCGCCCGCTCTTCCGCTGGATTCACAATCGCAGAAGTCTTCAACTCCGGCGTCCATACAATCTCGTAAATGTCCTTGAGCCCTTTGACGCTCTTCTTGCCGGCGAAACTGGCCTTGCGCAGTTGGAGGGACTGCGTACCCTGCAAAGCCTCTTTCATGACGCCGGAAAGGAGGACCTGTCCGCCCTGGCAGGCCTTCCCGATTCTTCCGACTTCGTTGACGACGCTTTCGAAAACTTTCGGGTCCACCGCCGGGCCCGCGCTGTGGCCGAGCGCAATCCGGCAATGGAAACGTTCGTTGGGCTTGCGTGCGCGGTCATACTCATCGACCCTTTGCTGGATGCGGACGGCTGCGCGCGCAGCCTTGGCAGCGGAATCGAACAGGGCCAGCGCCGTATCCCCTACACTCCGGACTACTGTGCCGCCCGATTCGTGGACTACCGGCACCACCAGTTCGTTGTGTTGTTGCAGCATCACCAGAATGGCCGTCTCGCCGTAGCGCTCGAAGAACGCGGGCGACCCGACTACATCCACCATCAGGAGGGCAAAGGAATCTTTAAACCGGTGCAGGGGCGCATCGGACTGTGAGCTGGCCGCCAGCAGCATGTCGATGTCGGTGTTGCCCACCGACTCGGCCACACCACCACCCGGTGGCGGCCCGTCGTTTGCCTCGTTCTTGGCCATACCTGGTCGTTTTCCCCGCACTCATCCTAGCACAACCCAAACACACTCACGAAAGGTATATCGGACATGGAGCGCAGGACTTGAAGGATGTACCTCACTTTGCCGTCAAGCACATACACCTTTGAAGGAAATCGCCCAGCGGGCACCTAGTCATCCTGGAAAACTGCTTTCTTGCCGGCCAGGGAACGAACCACCTGAATCGGCAGGCAGCGGTTGCCCCCGGCAAAAATGGCCCGGACATTCCCATCCTTGTCGAACACCGGCGCGCCGATAACATCGTCGGCAAACCGGCGGTCCAGCGTCACACCCTCTTCGGTCGCCGTAACAACAGCCCAGGAAGTGAACGGCTCGGCGCCGGCCGTTCCGGGCGTGGCACGGAAGTACGTTATCCCCACCAGCAACTCTTCGCCCGGCAGCAACGGCTTGAGCAGCAGCGCCTCTCCTCTGTCATCTTTATTTTTTACCTTCAGCAACACCAGGCTGCTGGTTGTCTCTTTGCGATGCAGGGGAAGAGTGACCGTGCCGTCGCCGGTGTCAAACTCCACCGGAACCCATTCATCGTCAGGACGTTCCTCGAACTTCCAGTCTTTGGCAGAGAGCCGTAAACCGTCACCACCTTCCCTCTCTTCCCCGCCGCCGGTTTTCACCGGCCTTACCGTTACCTCGTAGCTCCCTGCGCGTAACTGGTACCCGGACTGGCGAAGGTACGCCAGGTTGGCGTCGAACTTCCACGGTTCCACCGCCTGCTTGCTGGTGACGAGCAACTCCGGCGCAAGGAAAAATCCCACGCCCGACTCCGTCATCTCTTCCGGCTCCGCTTCGCCCGGCGGCGACAGAACATAACGAGACGCCACCGCGGCCAGTCCCGGCTCCAGCTGTTTCCCGCGCCGCACCAGCGCCTGCACTTTCAGTTGCCCTTCCAACCAACGGGTACCGAGCAGGCTATCCGGGTCGGTAAGCTCGGCCAACAACTGTTCAGCCACCAGGCGGGCAAGCCGGCTTTCCAGAAATTCGAAAGGCACTTCCTCTTCCACCTCCACCGTCCGGCGGAGTTTTTGCCCGAAGGTCAGCGCCTTGAGTATGCCTTTCCGGAATCGTGCCGTAATGCTCACCCGGCCCTTCAGGGAAACGGCGCGGTTTTCCAGCAACTGCCGGACAGGGTCAAGCGAACTCAGCTCGCTGAAATAGACCGCCACCAGGATGGGCTCCGGCAGCTCGACCAACTCTCCTTTCCGCAAATCAATCTGTGTCGTGAAGGGTTCGACCACCAGGGGCAGATCGTTGGCCCGGAGGTCCTCGAACCGGACCTCGGTCAGCGACAGGCTATCGCGCGAAGTCTTCAACCGGAGCCAGAGGCGAAACCGGATCCGCTCGGTGTTGATGTCGTGGTAGGTCAGCCCGGCGTACTCGGCTTCGACGTCCTGCTCTTTCTTTTTTTCCTGTAAGTCCGATGCTCCGTGCGCGGCCAGCCCGCTCCCCAGCAGCATCGCACACAGCACACCCGCCAGCCGCCCGGTTCGTTTTCGCAGTGTTGCCATACTAGCCGCCGTCACAAAAACCTTGAGAGGGCTATGGCGTCCCGCCCGGCAGCGCCCGCGCCATCTCTTCCCGGATGACCTTGGCCACCTCTTCGCGCAGCACCTGCCGCACCTCTTCCTTGGCCAGTTCGCGGCTCAGTTGCGCCGACCGGGTTTCAATCAGGTGGTCCACGTATTTATCCATCAGCGGCGGCAGTTCCTTCTTCATGCGCTCCACCAGTTGCGCTTCCGCCTGCTGCATGCGGGTGTCCACCTTGGCCAGCTCGGCGGAAGCCGACGCCGCATGCACCCGCACCTTTTCCAGTTCCTGCTGGATGGCCTCGGCCTGTGCCATGGCGCCGATCAGCTCTTCGTTCATGCCACCTTCGAGCAGGTCGTAAATCTTCCCGAAGACGCGGCTGTTCTCGTTCATCTCCAGGCTCAGGTAAGCGACCGACGCTACGCTCGCCATCAGCAACACGACGATCAGGACCAACAAGTTTCTCAAGGTAGAATATTGCGAACCTTCCATGGCGCCTCTCCTTCTTTTGGACTCAAGTTGCCGGAGCATCCTTCCGTTTCAGCATCAACCCCACCAGCAATGTCATGGCCAGCACGAAACCGGCCAGCACTACCATGTAGGAGTACCGCCGCCACGAACCCAGCAACGGGTCGTCGCCCGCGCTCTGCGGATTCTCCAGTACCCCGCGCATGCGTTCGGCGTCTTCCGGGTGCAGCGAAATCGTGATGCCGTTAATCAACTGATAGGCGTAGTCCTGCCGGGCGTGCTCTCCGTGGATGTACAAATCGGAAAACCCTTCCAACCCCCAGCGCGACACGCAGGCGGCGGAAAGGTATTGCAACGCCGTCCCCATACCTGTGCTGATGCCGCCGATATACCGCCGCAACTGTGCCGTGGCCTCGTCGCCCAGGGCCAATCCGCCGCGCACCCGCCGGCCAAAACCGCTTTCGGCCATCAGGTCGGCCACCCGGGGCGGCAGTTTCACTTCAATGTTGGCGGCCACCTGCTCGGCCAGTTGCTCATTGGTCAGCGGGATGATGCGCTCCATGCTTCCGACCGGCACAAACAAACCCGCCAGCAAAAGTTCCGGAATCAATATCAACGGAAACCACGCCAGCGCCTTCTCGCTGGTGTTAAACATGGAAGAGAGCAGCAGCCCGATGAGCGTGCCGTTGAGCGAAACCAAAAAGGTCAGCAGCACCGCGCTCCAGAAGTTCCCGCGCAGACCGCCCAGCGCCGGGTGCAGGTGGGCAGCCGTCAGCACCGCCACCAGCAGCAGTGACTGGATGGCGCCGAACGCGCCCAGCACCGTCACCTTCGAGAGCAGGTACGCCGGTATGGTCAGGCCGGTTTGCCGCTCGCGCCGGTAGATGCTCTGCTCGTCGGCGATTTCCTTCACCGCGTTGGCGCACCCGAACCACAGCGCCGCAAACATCATCATAAAGAGCGTCCCCGGCGCGTTGGGGATGTCGCTCAGGAAGGAAACCAGGATACCGATCAGCGGCGCCTGCAACAGCAGGAATACCACCTGCATCCTGTCCTTCATCTTGATGGTCAGGTACCGGCTGGTCTGCAACCGCCACTGCCGCAACCCCTCGAACCGCTTCTTCCGCGTGGTGACCTCGCCCGCCGACGCCTGCTTGGGCGGCTCGGCGGCCACGGCCTGCAACTCCTGCGCAATCGCGCCGAACGCGGGCGTCTGCTCGAAGAGTGTGCGCCACTCCTCCGCGGTATTTTCCTCAATCAGTTTGCCGTAAATCTCATGGGGCGACTTTACGTCAAAGTATTGCAGCAGCTTGTCGGGTTCGCCGCAGAACGCCAACTTCCCGCGCACGAGTATCACCACCTTGTCGAACAGGCTGAAGGAGCCGAGCACGTGCGTGGTGGTCAGCAACGTCGCGCCATGGTTGGCCAGTTCGCGGAACAGTTGCATGATCTGGACTTCGGTGTGCGGGTCAAGCCCGGCGGTGGGTTCATCGAGGAAGAGCAGGCTGGGCTTGGAGAGAATCTCAATCGCAATGCTGACGCGCTTACGCTGCCCGCCGCTCAGTCCGCTGATGGTCATGTGGCGGCGCTCTTCCAGCCCCACCTGCTCGATGACCTCGTCCACTCGTTTCTTCAGTTCCTCCCGGGTCGTGTCACCCGGCAGCCGCAACCCGGCCGCGTAGGTGGTGCACTCCTCCACGGTAAGCTGCCGGTGGACGATATCTTCCTGCGGGACGTACCCCATGCTGCTGCGGAACGCTTGCGCAAACTCGCTCAGGTCCATCCGGTTCATCAGCACGCCACCCTCGGTGGCCGACCGCAACCCGCTCACCGCATCCAGAAAAGTGGTTTTGCCGCAACCGCTCGGCCCCAGCAACCCGACAAAAGCCCGCGGCGGAATCGCCAGCGAGATGTCATCCAGAATTTTGAGTCCGTTCGGCCCCGGTCCCACCTGCTTGGTCAAATGGAAGATGTCGATACGGACCTCGTTGCTGGCGTTCTGCTGCTCGATGGCGGCGCCGGTAAACCGCAGTTGCACCGGGCCGACCGAAATCGTGTCGTCCAGCGAGAGCACGTGGCGGCTGACCATCTCGCCGTTCACGAAGGTCCCGTTGGTGCTGTCCCTGTCGGTCAGGATGTAATGGTCACCTTCCCGCCGAAGTTCGGCATGGTGGTGCGAGACCGCCGGGTGGTCAATGTGGATTTCACTTTCCGGCGCCCGCCCGATGCGGAGCAGGGGCCGGTCGAGCGAAATGTCGCGCACGGTCAGGCTGCGCGCTTTACCGGAGCGGAAAACCAGCGTGCGATCGCGGTACTCGCCCAACCGGATAAAGTCGGCTTCCTGCAGAAGGTGTTTGTTCACCGGATGGCCGTTGACGTAGGTCTTATTCTTCGAGTTCAGGTCGAACAGGACCAACTCCGTCCCTTCCCAACGCAGCCAGGCGTGCGTGCCGGAAACCGACGGGTGGTTGAAGTACTCCGCGTGAGAAGACCGCGCCGGGTCACGCCCGAGTATCAAACCTCCAGATGGCACAAACAGGTCCTTCACGTTGTACTGGTCGATGACCACCTGCACCCGCGCTTTCTGTACGGCGTCGACCTGCAAAGCACCTGGCCCCATCATCACCGTGCCCGTGCCCGGTCCGCCGGCGGAATCCTTTGCCACCGGTGCTCCCATCATTACCGTGCCCTGGGGAGCCGCTGCGGCAGCGGACGGAGCCGCCACCGGAGCAACGTACTCGAACTCGAACGCGCCGGAAGAACCAAAGATAACCTGCTCCCCGCCCTGAAGTGCGAACGTCTTTATCCGCTGGCCGTCCACATAGGTGCCGTTGACCGAGAGGTCGGTCACCACCAGCCCGCCTTCGGGCCCGGCTTCCAGCACGGCATGCAGGCGGGAAATTTCGCCGTCGGTGATGCGAATCTGGCAAGACTCGCCCCGGCCGACTTTCAGACCCTCGGACGCAATGCCGTACTCCTTTGCCTCGAGCCCGCTCCCTCGCGCCACCAGCTTGCCGAACACCGGCGCCGAAACCACCGCCAGCGGCTGCCCGCAGAACTGACAGAACCGGGAGCCTGCCGGATTCTGTTTGGAACACTCACCGCAAATCGTCATGGCCCTGCTTCCTGTATCAAGCACCGCTTCTTTGAAGTTCAAATATCTGCTCCCCTGTTAAGAATTGGTCTCCCTCGGTTAATTCCGTTTCGGCCAGAACGCGGAGGAACACGCCGCGCACCGTCCCCATATCCACCAGGTAGAGGCCGTCGCCCCGCTCCAATACCTGCGCGTGCCGTTGCTCCAGACCCGTATCGTCGGGGAAACTGATCTCCACCGCCCCGCGTCCGATGACCGCGGGAAATTTTTCCACCGGAATCTTCCGCAAAACTTTGCCGGTCGGGTCCACCAGAGAAAACTCCCCGCTCTTGACCTCCTCACCGAAGTAGAGCGTCTTGTCAGGATTGGCTGTCGCTTCCGCCGGTCCGGCAACCGGGTCGAACCGCAGCAGTTCATTCCCCACCAGGATGACATCGCCCCAGGCGAGCTTGCGCGCGGTCTCGAGCCGCCGGTAAACCCCGTTGGTGCTCTGCAAGTCGGTAAGCAGCACCCGGCCGCCCTCCTGCCGCACCTCGGCGTGGCGGCGGGACATCTTAGCATCTGCCGGGCAGGTTATATCCCCCTCCGCCCGCCCAATGGTTGTTCTGCTCTCACCCAGCACATACTCTTCCTGCGGCATGCCGTCCAGGTCCCGTCGCACCAGCTTGAAAACATTCTCCGCCCCAGCCGGTGAATACAGCATAGTCTTTTCCGCCGGCGGCGGCTCAACTTTTTTGGGCGCATCCATTCCGAGCGGAGAGCCGCAATTCGAACACGTCTTCGCGCTGCGCAGGTTGGTCGCCCCACAACCGGCGCAGACATTACTCACTCCGGCCGCCTGGGGTGCGCGCGCCGGCGCAGCCGCCGGCAAAGCGGCGCCGCAGCCACGGCAGAATTTCGCCCCCGTCTGGTTAATCGTTTTGCATTTCGGACAGTCCATATCCGCTACCACGCTGCTTCCCGGTTCCTCTCCACTATTGTTCCACAGGAGACGAGCCTTCTTCCGCCGCTATTGTTTTTTCTTCTTCCAGATATTCGCTGCGGCCAAAGAACACCTCCACCGCCTTCGGCAAATCCTGCACCATCTGGTAGAGGTCGGTGGCCGTGCCGCTCCAACTGAAAACTTCCTTGTCGAGTTCCAGGCTCACCTTGAACCGGTCAATCGTCGCCAGCTTGTCAAACGACTCCAGTTCCAGCAACTCCACCGTCTGCCAGTGCCAGCCCGTCTTGGAGCTCAGGTGCAGCCGCACGCTGTGTTCTTCATCGAAGTCTTCCATCTGCTCGGTCTTCCAGTAGAGCCGGACGCTCTTCAAACCAAAAACATTTTTGTAGCGGATCGAAATCCGGCTGGCATCCTCGCCGGAGAGACGGACGTACTGGCTGGCCAGCGGCAGCAAGACATCCTGCCCGGTCTTGAGCGCACCGGTCAGGGTGCTCAGGTTGTCGAGCGACAAACGGTCGTCCATCAGCAACCGGGTAACGTCCGCGACTACGGCGTTGTCTCCCGGCGCGAGCACTTTCGTCTCCCCCGCAGCCGCCGCCCGGTCACTTTGCATAGAAACCTGTGCGGCCTCTTCCTCCGGCGGCTGTTCCGGGTTGCGCCCACCCTCTTCCAGATACGGGTTATGCACATAGGTCAGCGCATCGCCCTCCAGCCCCGGAATAAAAAGATGCCGGGAAAACGCAAAGGCGGGCGCCAGGAACCAGTCGCCCCGCTCCGAACCTTTCGCCTTCCAGCCCCACGGCGGACGGGCATGCACCCCGCCGTCGCCGAAAAACGCCGCGCCCAGCCTGCGCCGGTAGCTGAACCCGTCCCAAAAACTCCCCGGCGCCATGTAGGTCCGCACCGGCTGCGCATCGCCGAGTTTTTCCCGGTGCGCCCACAGGCCCTCTTCGGGGTCGAACACGTCGATCAATTCATAGCGGACGTCGTGGTCGTTCTTGCTCTCCGGCTCTTCGGCTTCTTTGCCCAGCCGGTACACCACATAGGTGTCCTTCCCGCCGACCTCTTTGCCGCTCTGCCCGTAGCCCCAGACGCCGTGGCCGAGACATTCTATATACACCTTGGGGTGCTGACCGGTTTCGTCGATTTCCAGTTCGATGTGCCCGTCGATGTCTTCGAGCACCCCTTTCACCTCCCGCTTGTCTTTGATTTTATCGCTGTTCTCCAGTTGGTAAAAGAAGTTATGCGCCAGCGTCTCCATCAGCAGCAGGCTGCCGTAGCGGGTGCCGTCCTTCTCCACCACCAACTGGATACCTTCCAGATCGTTCTCGTGCGCGCCCACCTTGTTCCAGAAGCCGCAGGCGGGGCCGCTCAGCTTCACATAGTCCGCCGGGTGAAAGAAGAAATAACCCAGAAAGAAGTGCGACCGGCTTTCCACCACGGAGTAATAGACATATCCTTTGAGCGGAAACCGGACCAGGTTTTCCTGGTTGTCATTTCCGTTCCAGTTACCGTCAAAGTTAAACTTGGCCAGGAAGTCCTTGCGTTTGTCGTTGGTTTCCTGCACCACCACCGGCGAGTAATATTCGGCCAGCTCCCGCGCGTTCATCGAAGTGACAATCTGCCCGAGCGGAATGTTCACTGACACGGGAAACCGCAGCACTGCCTGTGTGGCGCCCAGGCGAACCATCTCCAGCACGGTCGGGCTGATAAGGACGTAGGCGTCGGCCTCGAAGAGAATCCCCCCGGCGTCTTCCTGCTGCGCGGCCAGCACGATACCGGCCGGAAGAGGGAGATACAACGGGTCAATCTGTACCGGCTGCTTCGTCCCCGTGGAAAAGGCCGGGGAGCGCAGGTCCACTTCGACCGGCTGCCCATTCACCCGCGCATTCACAACAACAATCTCGTTGACGGAAAACTGCTTCGGCAGAACCCGCGAGCGGAGCTGGACCACTACGCCCCGGAGTTCCTCTCCCACCTTCCACGGAATCGCCTCGCTGAACTCAATCGGAAATTCGTAACCCTCCGGGACGGGCGTAACCAACGTGTAACTTTGCAGGCGCGCAGGCAACTCCTGCGTCTGGGCCAACACCACCGTAGGAAGGCAAAGGGCCGATAAGATGAACCCGAAAGCGGCCCAACCCGAATTGCCGGTTGCCCTCTTCAACTCTCTACCCCCTCACGCTGGAAC
>CBDUYQ010000016.1:0-11311 GCA_965371475.1 uncultured bacterium | reverse complement strand
GGGAGTTGGTATGGTTTGGCGTCGGTTAGGCACCGTTTGGTATCGTTAGGCACCGTTAGGCACCGTTAGGCACCGATTAGCACAGTTATGACACAGTCTCCTGCCGTACGGCATTGCCCGTGGTTGTCTGGATGGATGATAACGGCAAGGCACTGTATGAATCAGGATCAGTCCCCTGCTGCCGGGTAGGGGATATACGAATTGACTCGCGCGGCAACTTCCTTGAGGGCGACCTGGCGGCCTTCCTGGACCTCCCAGATGGACACAATCGGGAAGAATTTCGTGAACAGCATGTAGAGGAAGATAAACGTCGCCCCGAAGCCCAGGGTAATGAAGATTTCCACCCAGGTGGGAAAATAAAAGGCTATGTCGGACGGCACGCGCGGCGAAGAAAGTGTCGGCACCACAATCGTGTAGCGCTCCAGATACATGCCGATCAAAATTGAAACCGATGCGATGACGGTGTTCCTTACCGTCCTCTGGCTGCGGTGCGCCAACAGCCCCATGGGAATCAGAAAACAGGTGGCGATCATCGTCCAGAACAGCGGGGCGTAGCGGCCGGTGAGCTTCGAGTAGAACACCTCCAGATGAGAGGGTTCCTGACCATAGAAAGTCGTCAGGTGCTCGGCAAAGGTGAAGTAGAACCATAGCAGCGCAAACACCACCATCAATGTTCCCAGGTGGCTAAAGTGGATATCCTTGAAATACTCCTGCAGGAAGTAGATGCGCCGGACAAGCGCCATCGCAATGATTAACGAGGCAATGCCGGAAAAGATCGCGCCGACCACAAAGTACGGGCCGAAAATCGTCGAGTGCCACATCGGCTGGACGGTCATGGCAAACACCCAGGACACCACCGTGTGCACAGAAATTGCGATGGGAATCACCAGGATCGCCATACCGTTGATGGCTTTTTCCAGATAACGGTGCTGGCGTTCCGTCCCGGTCCAGCCCAGGGCCAGGATGCGGTAGAACCAAGTGTACTTTCCGGCGTAATCGCGCAGGATGGCCAGGTCGGGAATCAACGGCAGGTAAAGGTAGATGCTGCTGCCAAACAGATAAATGGTCACGGCGATAACATCCCACAACAGAGGAGACCGCAGGTTGGGATGCAGCAGCACATTGAGCGCGCGCTCGGGCCGGCCCAAATCCATCAGAATGCTCCCGACACCGAAAAAAAGGACGATTACCGTAATGACTTCCGCCGACCGCGTAATCGAACGCCGCCACTCCGCATGGCAAATCCGCAAAATGGCAGAGATAAGCGTTCCGGCATGGCTGATGCCGATGAAGAAAACAAAGTTTGTGATGTAGATGCCCCAATAGACCGGCACGTTGAGACCGGTCACCCCCAGTCCCCAGCGCAACTGGTAGGTCCAGGCGATGAAGGCCATCGACGTCCCGCCCAGCAGCACCATCGCCAGGTAGTAAAAAGAACTGCGGGTGGCGATAATCGGTTGCAGCAATACCGCGTCCGGACCGAGGTCTTCCGGTTTTTTAGACTTGTTCTCCACCGATCCACTCTCCTTCGCTCAGAAAAATTATCTTGGGTTCTGTGCCCAACTCTTCCAGGTAGTGAAACGCCCGCGGGCTGTGGGTCAGTTCGGCCACCTTGCTTTCGGGGTCATCCAGATCGCCGAAGTACATGGCATCCGCCGGGCAGGTTTCCACGCAGGCGGGCAGGTAATCGCCTTCCGCCAGGGGACGGTTTTCCGCCCGTGCCTGTTCACGCGCCTGTATCAGACGGTGATGACAGAGCGTGCACTTCTCCACCACTCCTTTGGGCCGGACAGACACATCCGGGTTGAGGATTTGAACCAGGTCACCGGGAAACTCCGGTTTGTGCCAGTTAAACAATCGGCGGGTGTACGGGCAGGCATTGGTGCAGTAGCGGCAACCGATGCAGCGGGCAAAGATCTGCCTTACCACGCCCTCGGGCGTGATGTCCGTCGCTCCCACCGGACACACACGGATGCAGGGCGGGTGGTCGCAATGCAAACAGGGTAACGGCATCATCCGCATCGAAACCTGCGGGTACTCACCCTCCAAATCCGGCAAAACCGAAAGCCATGAGAGGATGCGGCCTTTCGCAGCCTCTTCCGGTTCCACGCAGGGAATGTTGTTTTCCGACTGGCACGCCACCACGCACGCCTGACAGGCCGTGCATTTGGCCAAGTCGATAATCATTCCCCATCGCGGCATGGTCTGCTCCTCAGGCTCGATAGACACGAACGTAAGTTTGATCCGCTTGCGGCAAGCCGGTTAATGGTTCACGGAGATCGTCCAACAAGGAAAGCGGGTTGACGCCGCGGCGCGCCCATTCCGGCCCTTTGGTAGCGCCGTACCCCAGCGGCAAATGAACCACCCCGGGCCGTACCCCCGCATAGGTCCTCAGCCGCACCCGGGCGCGGTCTTGCCGGGACTCCACCCAAACTTCTTCAAGATCTTTAAGGCCCAATTCTTGCGCAGTCTTCGGGTTCATCTCCAGCCAACTCTGCCAGTGTTCAAAGACATGCGGCCCGGCAATCTGTTGCAGGTAAGGCAAATGTCCCCCTTCCCCGCCCGCCAAAGGCAACACTTCAACAGGGACCATGAGCAAAGGAAATTCCATCGGCGGTACCGTCAGGCCGGGTTGGTGGGGCAGGCAAAAGCGGTCTTCTTCCGGGTCGAATCCAGCGGATCGCACCTGCTCCTCGTGTTCTTCCGCAAACCGTGCCAGCCTTTGCGAGTAAAACTCGAAACGACGGGAGGGCGTCCGGAACACCCGTCCCCATTCCCCGAAATAATAGGTGGGTTCCCACCAGCCTCCTTTCTCTTTCATCTCCTCCCAGAGTTCGTTTTCGGTGGAATAGGTCGGCGCCCACCAACCGGACCGCTCCAGCATTCGGTTCCAGGTGTCTTCGAGATGCGTAGTAAAGGTATAGCCCGCCCGCACCGCAAAGATCTTTTCCGTTTCTTCCCGCAGGAAGTCTTCCACCGATGCGTGCGGCAATGATGTAGCAACGTCACCCCCCAATGCCTGCGCAACCTCCAGCAACACCTCGGCTGTGTCCCGCGTCCGGTGCTGTGGTTCGACAACCGGCGGCGAGATGGACTGCTCCGGAAACGGAAAGGTTGGAGGGGAAGCTGACTCCTGCCATTTTTCCAGATCGGTATGGTCCGGCAGGATTAAGTTGGCCTGTGCCGCCGTTTCATTCATAAACGGAGAGAAAGAAACCAGGAAAGGAACTTCCTCCAGCGCTTCGGAAAATTGTTTTCCGTTGGGCAAGGAAAAGACCGGGTCCGTCCCATGCACAAAGACCGCCTGGATCGGGTACGGTTTGCCCCGGCGGATGGCCTCCGGCAAGTGCGTAAGGTCGGCAACGGGAAACGGGCTGTCATCCTGATGGAGCAAGCCCAGTGGCAGGCTCTTGCCGCCGGAATTTTTGTCCCCCGGCAAAGGCGGCCGGATGACCACGCCTCCCTCCGTTTCAATGCTCCCCGCCAGCGCGTTCAAGCTGTTCACCGCCATCGCCGTGTAAGGATTGCCCGGCAAGGTACTGGCCGTCTGTCCACTCAGGGCCAGTGCAGGACGGTTGTGGCCGAACTCGCGCGCCAGCCGCAGGATGGTTTCCACCGGCACGCCCGTCAACACGGACACGGCGTTTAAGCGATACTCCTGCAACACCAGGGAGCGGAACCCCATGTGCGTTTTACCGCGGCGGTCCTGCCAATCGTCGAAACCAAAAGTGCGCTCGTTGACGAAGTCCGCGTCATAGAGCCCTTCCGTAATGAGGACGTAGGCAATCCCCAGAGCCAGTGCTGCCTCGGTCCCCGGCTTCAACGCCACCCACTCGTCTGCCTTGGCGGCGGTCAGAGAAAAGCGCGGAGAAATCTGGGTACACTTGGCGCGCCGACCCGCTTCGGAATCACGCCAGTGGCCGAAGGCGCGCATCGTGCTCACCGGCGAACCCCAACCTTCCAGAAGATTCGCACCAAAGCTGAGCAGGTACCGTGTTCTTTCTAAATCATAAGCCAGGCCCTCGGACACACCCTGTTGCAGGTAAGCGGCCCGCTGGGCGGAGTCGAGCCCGGAAAGCGCCGGCAGGAAGTTGGGCGAACCGTAAGCCCGGAGAAATTTTTTGAACAGCCGCTGCCGCAGATGCCCGGTCTGCCCGGTCAGGAAAACTACTGACTGGGCCTGCCCGGCTGTTTGAATTTCGCGCAGCCGTTCAACGATCTTTTCCGTCGCCTGCTCCCAGGAAATTTCCTTCCATTCAGGGTTGTCACGGCTTCCTGTGTTCTCCAGCGGCCCGCGCAACCTTTCCGGATGGTAGAGCACCTGCAAGCCTGCCAGCCCGCGCGGACACAGGCCCCCGTGACTTACCGGGTGGAGCGGGTTCCCCTGAATCTTTACCGCGCGCTCTCCGATCTTTCTGACTTTCAACCCACACCCGCCCGGGCAGAGCATACAGACACCCAAGGCCCAGGTTTCCGGTCCACGCGGCACTTTCACCTCTTCGGCGTCGAGAGCGGCATTGAGCGTGCTGATGCCTTTCATTGTCACGCCGGCGGCGGCCAGGCCCGCCACTCCGCCGCCGCTGAAGCGCAGAAACTCCCGGCGGTTGACTTTGATGCTCACTGGGTCCTCGTTCGTTTACGAGATGTCCGGACTCCCCGGTTCAAAAACTCCATCAGGTCCACCATCTCGCGCGGCTGAAAGGCAGGCCAAGGCATCTTTTGTTGGCGCATGATCTCGAGCATGACCGGCCCGTGGTTCCACATGGCTGTGGCCAACGCGACCGGCGTGACCCGCCCGCGCCAGATGCCGAGGTCCGGGCCCACCCCCTCCCCGGCGGGAAGGTGACAGGTGGAACATCCCTTCACTTCAAACACTCGTCTCCCGCGGGCCTGGTTTCCCGTAACCTCGAAATATCTCTCCGCGAACAGGTACGAAATCAAATCGGCCATCTCCTTGTTCGAAAACTGCGGACGGGGGATTTCCTGCGCCTGCATGCTGACCCACATGGCCGGACTGTGGTTCCACATCCGGGCGGCAAACTGCCCAATGGTACGAGGGAAGGAACGTGTGCCGAGGTCGGGCGCGCGTCCGGCCGGCCCCCGCATCGGGTGGCAACGGGCGCATCCCTTCCGGCGGAAAACCTTGCGCCCTTGCGCCGGGTCCGCCGGTTGCAGATAAACGTGCCGCCGGGGACTGGCAGCCCGGGTTCGGATGTAAGCAATCAGGTCGGCCACATCACTGCCGGTAAATTCCGGCCACGGCAACCCCCGCTCTTCCATCAGCACCTGCATGGCAGGGGCGTGGTTCCACATGGCCTGAATCCAGCTGACCGGGTTGCGGTAACTGGCCCACCGGCGCAGGTCCGGCCCCGTACGGCCACCGCGACCGGAAACAGCGTGGCAGGAGAGACAGCGGCGCTCTGCCAGCAATAACCGCCCCCGTTCGGCGTTGCCGGGCTCATCCATCGAGCGCACGGAATAAATGAATGCAAACAGGTTGGTCATCTCCTCTTCGGTAAGGTCGGGAAGAGAAACTTTGGCTTCGTTCATCCTCTCCCACATCGTGGGCGCATGGTTCCAAACAGCGGCAACCAATCCACTGGCGCTCAAGTGTCCGCCGGGAGCGCGCGCCAGGTCAGGCGCACTCTTGCCGCCTTCGCCCAGCACCGAATGGCACTGCGAACAACCCCGGTCAAAAAACACCTTCAGTCCGGCCTTGGCTTCACCGGGAACGAAATAACCTCCGCTCCCGGTCCCTTGCGCCGCCAACCCTAAGCTGCACGTCAAAAACAGAAACATTCCCGGCAGAAAAACTTTTTTCAATGCTCCCTCCCTTTGCCGGGAGCGCGATTCACCGGTGACAGTCGTTGCAATCATTGCGAAGTTCCTTTTGCTCGTGACAATCCATGCAGGCGTCCATATCCAGCACGCGGTACGGACGCCGGGGCGGTTGCGTCAGCGTTTCCATGGGCCCGTGACACTCGGCGCATTCCAGCCCGCCCAGAGCGACGTGCCGCCGGTGAGAAAAATACACATGCCGGGGAATACGCGTTACCTGCGTCCAGGGGATCTCTTCCCCGGCGGCGGCCAGTGTACGGATTTTCTCTTCCTCCGGGCTTTCGGTTATGGCTTCTTCGTGGCACAACAGACAGGTTTCTATCGTGGGCAGGGTGGCCCGGACCTCTTCGCGCGCGCCGGGGTGGCAGGTATCACACTCCAAACCACTTTCAATGTGGACGGCATGGTTGTACTCGATGGGCTGCCGGGGCGACCCGCCGGGCAGGATTATCCCGAATAACAGCAACCCGAAGACAAAGAACACGCCGAATCCGGTAATCACGGAACTCTGGGGCAGGTGGTTTTTCGATTCCATTCCTTTCTCTTTGAACGCTGGAAATTCTGCGTTAGTCCTCCGGCGGAGTATTGAGAAACATCATCAGGTGGCCCAGGTCGTTTTCCTTGAGCGTGGGCCATTCCATATTCAATTCCTGCGTGCGCTGGTAGATGCGCGGCCCGTGCGACCACAGGGAACGCGCCAGCGTAACTGCTGTGAAGAGCTTCCCGCGTCCGCGCAGCCGGGGGCCGTATTCGCTGCCGGTGCCTTCGTCTCCGTGGCAGCGGGCGCATTTGCGTTCGGCAAAGCGCTGGCGTCCAATTTCCACCGAACCGCCCAGTTCGAAATAGCGGACGCTGTAAAGAAACGCGATCAGGTCGGCCATCTCTTGCTCTTCGAATACCGGACGTACGATCCCTTTTTCCTGCATCGTTCTCCACATTTCCGGAGAGTGGTTCCACATCTGCCCGGCCATCTGCGTCAGGGTAGTGGCGCCGGTGGCTTCCGAAGTGAGTTCCGGACCGGCATCGCCGCCTTCGCCACTTACGGCGTGACAAACAATGCAGAACTTCTCCTGAAACAACTGCCAGCCCCGGCGGGGGTTGGCCGGCAGCAGGTCGTATTCCCTCTGCCGACCGGCCCGCGTGCGGCGGGCAAAAGCGAGCAGGTCGTTCATCTCGCTTCCCTCAAAGCGCGGCCACTCAATGTTCATCTCTTCCATGGAGGCTTCCATTGCGGGTGCGTGGTTCCACATAACCTGCGCCCAGAAGATGGGCGTGACCACCGGCGGCAGGTCTTTCAGATCCGGGCCGATGCCGCCGCCTTCGCCACCTACGGAGTGGCAACGGATGCAGCCCTTCTCGGTAAACAACAGCCAGCCACGGGTGGCATTGCCGGGCTCGTCCACATAGCGCGCGGTGTAGAGATAAGCGAACAGGTCAGCCATATCGCGCGGGCTGAAGGAAGGGTAGGCGATCCCCTGCCGGTCCATCTGCTTCCACATCTCCGGCGCGTGGTTCCACATCTCGGTGACAAGCTGGTTGAGCGTGGCGCGCGCCGTCCGTTGAAAACCGAGGTCAGGCGCGTCGCCGGTACCGGAACGGTTCACCGCGTGGCACTGGCCGCAGCCCTTTTCCCGGAAGATGTGCGCTCCGTCGTGCGGGTCGCCCACCAGGAAGGTGCTGTAGTAGGATTCCGCTCTCCAATGCCGCCAGATCAGGATGACCATCAGCAGAAGGACGGCTGCCAGGGCCGCTGCCACCCAAAAAAGAAGTTGTCTTTTTCCGGTCATCTCGCTTCCCTTACGGGCGCGGGCCGCCGTTAATCGTGGGAAAACTTCAACGGCATGTGCTCGTGCGTGCCCTGTTTCTTGCGCGCTTCGTAATCAAAGGGTTTGAAGAACGGGCTCTTTTCGTTGTGGCACATAGCACAGGTTTCTTCCGAGGGAATTACCATACCCGCCATTACCAACTCGCTGCGCTTGTAGTTCTTGTTTTTCAAACTCATCAGGTGGGGTTTCAAATAAGGCTTACCCGAACCGTGGCAGGCTTCGCACTGCACGCCGGCCAACTTGGGCGTCTCCGCCAGGCTGACGAACCCGCCGGACTGGCCGTGCCCGGTTGTGTGACACCCCAGACACTCGAGGTCGGCGGTGTAGTCCCTGGCCGGGTCCAGCCCTTGCGCCTTTTTGGCCTCTGTCGCTGTGCCCGGCTTAAGCAGGTCAAAGGATTGCGCCATCCTTGTCGTCTTCCAACTCTTGTACTGCTTGATGTGGCACGGCATGCATTTTTTTGCCCCTACATACTGCGCGGCTGCCGGGAGGGCCAAAAAAATAAAACTTGCTGGAAGCAACCCCAGCACCACTCTCGAAAGGACCTTATTCATCTACCCACCTCGTTCTTTAGCTGTGTAAACCAGAGTCTTCGCCCCTTTGACTTGCACGGAGAAGCCCACAACCGCAGACCGGCGCTCGAAACTTCTTAACTGGCTTACCGGGAACGACTTGGACGCCTGGAGAGACACAAAAGAGGGACAGTAAAATCCAGCAGCCAATGTGCCAGATATAAACAACCGGGAGAACTTATCCGGAAAGGCCTTTTATGTGAACCGATTACGCGGAGTGTCTCAAAAATTGACAGTGTACAGAGACAGGCTTAGTTCACAGGAGCAGGTTGCTCAGCTTTGCTCTCCTCCACCCCGTAGTCGCGCAATTTCCGGTAGAGAGAACCGCGCGAGATGCCCAGCAACTCTGCCGCGCGCGATTTATTGTTCCCGGCCAAACGCAGTGCCTGACGGATAGCAAACTTTTCCATGCTCTGCAGAGACAGGTCGGTGGTGACACTGGCGCATACGGCAGAAGAGGTCCCGAACCCGCGCAGTAGCGGCGCAAGATCATGTTCGGAAATCTCCTGCGGGGTTTCCGTGGAAACCGCCACGGCGCTCTCCAGGACATGGGCCAACTCCCGTACGTTTCCCGGAAACTCATAAGACGCCAGCCGTTTCAGCGCTGCCGGCAGAATCGACACCTCACGGTCGTAGCGCCGTCCGAACTCCCGCAGGAAATGTTCCGTCAGGAGATAGAGATCTTCCGAGCGTTCTCGCAGCGGCGGAATTTGAATGACAATGGTGGAGATACGGAAATACAGGTCGTCCCGCAGGGCTCCTTTCATCAAATCTGAAAGCGGGCGGTTCGTCGCCGACACCAATCGGACGTCTACCTGATGGGGTGTTGTGTCTCCTACCGGCCTGACCTCACCCGCTTCCAGCACGCGCAACAGCTTGGCCTGACCGGCCAGCGGAATTTCGGCGACTTCATCCAGGAAAAGGGTTCCACCGTCCGCCGCCTGAAACAAACCGCCGCGGTCGCTGACGGCGCCGGTGAACGCGCCCTTGCGGTAGCCGAACAGTTCGCTTTCAATCAGGTCGTGCGGCAGGGCGGCGCAGTTCATTGGGACAAATGGTTTCCCGGCCCGCGGGCTGGCATCGTGGATGGCCCGTGCCAACATCTCTTTTCCGGCCCCGGTTTCACCCACCAGAAACACCGGAGCGGCGCTCCGGGCCGCCACTTGAGTACGCTCGAGCACGGCACGCATCCGGGGAGAACCCGCTACGATGCCCGCGAAAGCGTTGTCGCTGGAAAGACGTTCTTCCAGATTCACCACCCGTTCTTTCAGTTCATAGAACTCCATCAAGCGGGATACCTTCTTGAGCAACGTATCGGTATCAAACGGTTTGGTGATAAAGTCTTCCGCCCCGCGCTTGATGGCATCCACGGCGGTTTCGATGGTGCCGAAGCCGGTCATTAACACAACGCCGGTTTCCGGATGGTTCCGTCGGACATAATCGAGCACGTTCAGACCGTCCATCATCGGCATGACCAGATCCACCAGAACCAGCCGGATGTTCCTTTCCCGGGACAGAACGGCAGCAGCCTCGGCGCCCGAAAGCGCCGTGTGAACAACCGGATAGTGCTGCCGAAGCAGTTTGGCTAACGTGCCAACCAGAACTTCGTCGTCATCCACAATGAGTATCCCGCACCTTTGCTTATCGGCTTCCCTGTTCATGCAACCTCCTGACGGGCAGCCATGACCGTTCGGGCGGCCTCGTCGGTGAGAAGGGGCAACCGCACAACCACCCGTACTCCTCCTTCGTCCCGATTACTGATCTCCAATACTCCCCCGTGACTTTCGACGATGTTCCGGGCAATGGGCAGACCCAAGCCCGTGCCCCGGCCGGCGGGTTTCGTGGTGTAGAACGGTTCGAACAGCCGCGACCAGAGCGAGTCCGGAATGCCGGGCCCGTCGTCTTCGATCACGACCAGCGCCGTGTCTTCGTCTTCCATGCTGCCGTGAATACGCACCCAGCCTTGTGCGGGCGAACTGTCGACGGCATTGCTGACAATCGCAGAAAACATGGCACCGAGATGAGTTGGGTCGCCCAAAACTACGCTGGAGACGAGTCCAGTTAAATCCATCTGTAACTCCGCCTGCTTCAGTTTCAGCTGGGGGCGGAAGAGCGCTCCGGCGCCCTCCACAACTTCGGAAAGGTTCACCGGCTTCTGCTCCTGATGGGAGCGGCGGGCAAAACGCAAAACATTCTGCACAAACACCTGGCAGAAACGAATCCGGCTTTCCACCATGGCCAGTTCTTCGTCCTCCTCAGGATTCCGGGGCCGCTGGCGCAGCATCTCTACCTGCAACAACATGGCGGTCAGTGGAGTGTTCAGATGGTGCGCCGTCCCGGCAGCCATCTGTCCCATGAGGCTGAACTTTTCCATTTCCATCAATTTGTCACGCATTTGCAGACGGGGCCGGATGTCCTGCGCTACTTCGAGATACATGGGCGGACGGCCGTTCCCCTGGGAAACCAGCGAAAAGCTCGCCGCCACCGCAATTCGCTCGCCCCCGGCATGGCAACGCTCGGTCTCAAAATCGAGAACCATGCGCTTCTCTTCCAGTTGTGCCAGCAACTCACGTAATTCCGGTAGCCGGTCCGGCGGGACAATAGGGAGCAATCCGCCGACAACGCGCTCCCGGGGGAGACCGTAGAGATGTTCGGCGGCTTCGTTCCACTCCTTGACGCGGAACTTCTTGTCAAAGAGCACAACCGCCTCCGGTGTACTCCGCAGGATGGAACGGTAGTGTTCCCGGGAACGCTCCAGCTCCTGTTCGTGCTGACGGCGTTCACGCGTCACAAACCAAGCAGCCCAAAGACCTATCAGCAACGATGAGGTGATGCCGCGGGTGATGTAGAGGTAGTGCAATGTCTGATAGTCAAGGTCGCGGAAGAAGCGGTGCTCCACGAGTTCCCAAACAGAAAAAATCAGGGCGAGGATAGTGGCGCAGGAAAGCGCAAGGGTAAGCAGGAACCAGCGTTGGTTGGCAGGTCGTTCGCCGGGCTGCAAGGTCTAAAGTCCCCCGCAATCCCAGCCAAGAACTGGAAGCCCGCCTCAGGTCTATCCTGCCAGAAGTTCCGCAC
>CBDUYQ010000015.1:0-11363 GCA_965371475.1 uncultured bacterium | reverse complement strand
ATACACCGACAACGTCACCATGTCGCGTGCGCTCGAAGGCCGCCGCGAACTCTAGCCCTTCGTTTATAACCTTTCCATGGCGAACCAATCCTATCTCAGTCTGTGGTTCAGCGACTTCACGATTGAGCGCGGGATGCACCACCTGGAAGCGCTGCTGACCCTCCTCCCCGCTTCTGCCACGCGCCCAGACCTCCACCTGATAGTCCGCAACCTGAGTCCTTCGCAAGGCGTCTCGCTCGAACACGCACTCGACCACGACCCCGCTGCCATTCTCGAGTTGACATCGGAGTTCCTGCACGAAGACACTGGGTACGAAGTCACTGCCCATTGGGACCTGTGGCAGTGGGAGCAGCAGGAAAGTCTTAAACTGGAATGGGCCGAACGGCCCTCGGTGGCCGAGTTTCTTCTGCAAGGTACGGAGTACGACGAAGGGCGCTCACGCGATACCGGCCATCTGCTTCTCCGGCTGGGGGCCGAGCACCTCTTCACCGGCCATGCAGGCGTCCTGACGGGCGCCGAGATTCGCCCCGAAGACTTCACTGACCGCAAGGAAAACGAGTTTGCCTGGGCCCTGCAGGAACCCCGGAACCTGCACGATTACCAGCGTTTTACCCGTGAAAACGTCCGTACTCTTTACGGCTACCTGCAGGAAATCGAAAAAAGCCTTCCGGTGGAACGCCGGCGTCTGTGGTCGGAAGGCGAGCCGGACTTCGAAGAGTTAACGGAAAAGATTCTCGCCGGAAACCCGTAAGCACCGCAAGCATTAGCCAAAGTCCCGCTTCACCGCTTATAATAAATTTTTGAACTTTCTGGGGTGTTCCACACTATTATGAACGGCTCGCCAACCACTTCCCGTCCGCCGCTACGCGAGCAGTTTCGGCCCCTGCTGCCCTACCTGCTGAAGTATCGGACCGGGATAGTCATCGGGCTTCTCTGCATGCTGGTCGAGAACGCCATCTGGGCGACCTTCCCTCTGGTACTGGGCCGGGCGGTGGATTCGCTCACACAAGGCGCCACGCAGAAACAGCTCCTGATCTTTGCCGGTATTTTGCTCGGCATAGCTGCCGTCAAGGGGTTCTTCCTCTACTGGAAGCGCTGGATATTAATCACTATCTCGCGAGATGTGGAATACGACCTGCGGCAGGACCTCTACGAACACCTGCAAAAACAGTCAGCCCGGTTCTATTCCCAGTGGCGTATCGGCGACTTGATGTCGCGCTCCACCAACGACATGAACGCCGTCCGCATGATGGGCGGTCCGGCCTTCATGTACATCACCAACGCAGCGGCGGCGATTGTTTTCGCTATCGCCGGTATGGCTTACATCAACTGGCGGATTACGCTGCTGCTGCTGGCGCCCATTCCGGTGGTGGCCTTTATCGTCAGCTACTTTGGCCGGGAGATTCACACCCGCTTCGAGCGGATACAGAGCAAACTCTCCGACTTGACCTCGCAGGTGCAGGAGAACATCACCGGAGTCCATCTGATTCGGGCTTTTACCCAGGAGAAAGCCGAAGAAGCCCGGTTTGATAACACCAACCGGGAATACATCTCGGCCAACCAGCGGCTCATCCGGATACAGGGCATGTTCTGGCCCACCCTCGAAATATTAATGGGGCTGGCTTTTTTGTTTGTGCTGTGGCTGGGGGGCCGCGCAGTTCTCTCACACACCATTTCCATCGGCAGTTTCATCGCCTATATGCAGTACATGTTCCTGCTGACCTGGCCGATGATTGCGCTGGGCTGGGTGGTAAGCATCATCGAACGCGGTCTGGCTTCCCTCAAGCGCATCAACGAATTGCTCACGGCGGAACCGGAGGTAACGGACCAGGCGCCCCCGGACGCGCCGACGGCCATCAAAGGGGACGTAGAGTTCCGGAACCTGAGTTTCAGCTACAACGGCGAACCCATTCTGCACGATATCAACCTGCGAATCGCGGCGGGCGAAACGCTGGCCATTGTGGGCCCGACCGGTTCCGGCAAAACCACCCTCATCAATCTGATCGGGCGGCTCTACGACGCGCCGCCGGGAAGTCTTCTGATTGACGGGCTGCCGGTCCAGGAGTTTCCGCTCGATACCCTGCGCCAGTCCCTCGGGTACGTCCCGCAGGAGACTTTTCTCTTCACCGAAACGCTGGGCCAGAATATCGCACTGGGGGCGCAGGGAGCCAGCCCGGCCGAGGTAACCGAAGCGGCCGACATCGCCGGGCTCTCAAATGACGTGGTGAACTTCCCCCGCGGTTATGACACCCGTGTCGGGGAGCGCGGCATTACCCTTTCCGGCGGCCAGAAGCAGCGGACCGCCATCGCCCGCGCCGTGATGCGGGATCCGCGCATCCTGATTCTCGATGACGCTCTCTCCAGCGTGGATACCATTACCGAAGAACGAATTCTGCGGCACCTGAAGGAGGTCATGCGCGACCGCACCTCCATCATCATCTCGCACCGTGTTTCAACGGTGCAGCACGCCGACCAGATCGTGGTCTTACGCGACGGGCGAATCGTGGAGCGCGGGACTCACAACGAGCTGCTGACCCGCGAAGGGTATTACTTCGACCTCCACCAGAAGCAACTGCTGGAAGAGGAACTGGAACGCGAATGAGCGACGAGCACCCACACGAAGAAGAGAAGCTGGGCAAGGTCACCGACTGGCCCCTGTTGCGCCGGCTGCTCGGATACCTGCGCCCCTATCGGGGCCGGGTAACGCTGGGGATTGGCCTGCTGATTATCCACTCCGCCGTGCGCGCCTCCGGCCCCATCCTCTACAAACTGGCCGTGGACCTCTACCTGCTGCCCAACCCGGAAGCCACCGCCAAGCTGACCTGGCTGACCCGGGACCTCTCCCCGGAACCCTTCACCGGACTCAACCAGATTGCCCTGATTTATCTGGCCCTGGTGCTGGTGGGCTTCGCTTCCGCCTACGGACAGGCCATCGTCATGCTGATGACCGGACAGTATGTAATGTACGACCTGCGGCGAAAAATTTTCAGCCACCTGCAAAACCTGGAGGTCGCGTTCTTTGACCGCAATCCGGTGGGGCGGCTGGTCACCCGCGTCACCAACGACATTGACCAGCTCAATGAAATGTTCACCGCCGGGGTACATGCCATTTTCGGCGACATCCTCACCCTGGCCGGCATCGCCGCCTGGCTTCTCTATCTGGACTGGAAGCTGGCGCTGCTGATGTTTATCGTCATCCCGCTGATTGCCCTGGTCAGCTTCGTCTTCCGCAACTTTGCGCGCAAGTACCACCGGCGCACCCGCGTGGCCCTGGCCAAAATCAATACCTTCCTGAACGAACATCTGGGCGGCATGTCGGTCGTGCAGTTGTTCAACCGGGAAAAGCAGGCCGCCAAGCAGTTTGCCGATATCAACCAGGAAAACCGGCGGGCGTGGCGCGACGCCATCTTCGCCCATTCTCTCTTCTACCCGACGATTGAATCCCTTACCTCTCTGGCTATCGCTTTCATCGTTGCCTACGGCGGAGCGCGGGTTCTGGACGTCGATCTTTCCATCGGCGACCTTACGGCTTTTTTGATTTGGGCCAGGCACTTCTTTGAACCTATCCGGGACCTGGCCGACAAGTACGGCATCCTCCAAACCGCTCTGGCCAGCTCCGAGCGCATCTTTACCCTGCTGGATACGCCGGTGACCATCACCTCCCCGGAGCAACCAAAAGCGCTCCCGCCCAAGGCGGGCCGGGTGGAATTTCGCAACGTCTGGTTTGCCTACCAGGGCGAAAACTGGGTACTGGAGGATGTCTCTTTCACCATCGAGCCCGGCGAGATGGCGGCCTTCGTCGGCCACACCGGCGCCGGCAAAACCACCGTCACCAACCTGCTGATGCGTTTCTACGACATCCAGAAGGGGAAAATCCTGCTCGACGGCGTGGACATTCGTGAACTGAACCTGCACGACCTTCGCACCCGCTTCGCCATGGTCTTGCAGGACCCGTTTCTGTTTTCCGGCACCCTGGCCTCCAACGTCCGGCTGGGCACCAAAGACATCAGCGACGAAAAGGTGCAACAGGCCATGGAAACCGTCAACCTCGGCAGCTACCTCACTACCCTGCCCGACGGCATCAACCACGAAGTCCGCGAGCGCGGCGCTACACTTTCCGGTGGCCAGAAGCAGTTAATCTCGTTTGCGCGCTCGCTGGCGCATGACCCGGAAATCCTGATTCTCGATGAGGCCACCTCCAGCGTCGATACCCAGACCGAGCACATGATTCAGGAGGCGCTCGAACGGCTGATTACCGGGCGAACCTCGATTGTGGTCGCGCACCGGCTCTCCACCATTCAACGGGCGGATCGAATTCTGGTCTTCCACAAGGGGCGGTTACGCGAACAGGGTGTACATCAGAGCCTGCTGGCCGAACGCGGGCTATACTACAAGCTCTATCAACTCCAGTACCGCGACCAGGAGGTCGGCGCGCTCGCCGACGACGACTAGCAGACCTCTGCGGAGGCAAACGCCGTGCCCACCAACACCGCCTTCATTGTCGCCACAGAAGCCTCGGCCGACCGCCACGGGGCGCGGCTGGCCGCCTGCCTCCGCGAGCAGACCGGGCTCGAATGGTTCGGCATCGGCGGCGACGCCATGGCCGAAGCCGGGGTGGAACTACTGGCCCACGCGCGCGAGTTCAGTGTGCTGGGGATATTTGAAGTCCTGCGGCATTACCCGCGCCTCTATGGGGTCGCCCGGCGCGCGCTGGCTGAAGTGGACAGGCGGAAACCGCGCATCGCCATCGTAATCGACTCGCCCGGCTTCAACCTGCATATGTGCCGCCAGCTCCACCGCCGCGGCATTCCAGTGGTGTATTTCATCGCCCCGCAACTCTGGGCGTGGCGGCCCCGCCGCGTCAAATATCTCCAGCGCTACGTGCGCAAACTACTCTGCCTCTTTCCTTTTGAGGAAAAATATTTCCGCAACCGCGGGGTGGACACCGACTACATCGGCCACCCGCTGGTGGACAGCGCTCTCGCCGGCATCGGACGGGAAGACTTCTTCCGGACAGCAGACCTGAATCCGGCCGTTCCGCTGGTGACGCTGATGCCGGGCAGCCGCAACCAGGAAGTCGAACGGCACCTGCCGGTAATTTTGGAGGCCCTCGAAAAACTGGCAAGCAAGGTGAAGGTGCCGATACAGTTCTGCCTGATCCAGCCCGATACGGTCGATTCCAGGCTTCTGGAAAGCCTGCTCCAAAGGGCCCCCGGCCTTACTCTTACCGTGCTGCGCGACACGCCGTATAATGCTCTGGCGTGGAGCCAGGCGGCGGTGATTTCCAGCGGGACGGCCACCGTGGAAGCCCTGCTGCTCGAAACTCCCATGGTGGTGGTTTACCGCGTAACGGCGGCGAGTTGGCAGGTGGGAAAAATGCTGATCCAAACGCCCTATTACAGCATGGTCAATTTGATTGCGGAAGAGCAACTCGTTCCGGAACTGATCCAGGAAAACTTTACCGCCCAGCGGCTGGCGGAAGAATTGTACAGCCTGCTGAGCGACACGGAAGGCCGCCGCCGCATCCAACAGAAGATGGGAGCCTTGAAAGGGCGTCTGGGCGAACCCGGCGCTATCAAGCGAGCCGCCAACATTGTGGCTGGTTTGCTCCCTTCCCCGGCAAAAATCGACGAGAGAGGATGAACTTGACAACACTGACACGGCAAACAGCCCGGCTCCGGCGGAGAATCCCCGCAGCATTCTGCCTGACGGCCCTGGCAGTCCTGCTCGCTGCACCGGCTCTGCTCCCGGCCCAGAGCGTTGCCGCCCCTTTCCTGGTCGGCCACTACGGCCTCAAGGCGCTGCTGGAACCCGAAGTCCACATGCTGCGGGCGCAGGCCACCCTGCACATTGTGGCCGAGGAGCCGCTGGCCTCGGTTACCCTTTTTCTAAACCGGAACCTCCGGGTCAACAAAGTTTTGAGTGAAAGTGGACAGGAACTTTCTTTCCTCCAGATCCCACACTCGCCTTCCTTCAAAGTGGACTTGCCGGAGACCGTGGCCGCCGGGCAGACGGTGGTGCTCCACGTGGAATACGCCGGCTCCTTTGATCCCGCCCTGCAGGCGGATGACGAGGTTACCCTGGCCTCCATCACTCCGGAAGCCACCTACCTGCTGGCCGATGCCCGTTGGTTTCCGCAGGCGGAAAACCCCTGGCAGCGCCATACCATGAAGCTCACGGCCATCGCCCCGGCAGGCGTCTCCGTCATCGCCCCGGGAGAGGTGGAAGGCGAACCGGTCACCATCGGCGGCAACACCGAGACCACCTTCATCACCAAAGTGCCATCCCGCCCCGGCACGCTGGTGCTGGGGAAGTACGATGAAATCCGCGACCCCAACGCACCCATCACGCACCACCTCCGGACGGTTTCGAGCACCTTTGCTTCCACCAATTCCGTACTCCTCACCGACATCATGGTGTTCTTTGCCGAGGAGTTCGGCGAGTTGCCGAACGAAGAAATCACTATCGTGGAAATTCCCGACGGCGGGCTGGAAGCCTACACCGCCCCCGGGCTCCTGCTCCTGCCGGTCCGCCACTGGCAGAGCCAGTTCGACCCCCGTCTGTTGGCCCGCCACCTGGCTGGCCAGTGGTGGAGAGTCAACACGGCCCCGGCCAGCCCCTCGGATATCTGGCTGGCCGATGGACTCGCCCGTTACTCCGAGGCGCTCTACCTGGAAAACGCCGAAGGGGAAGCCGGGTTCCGCCAGGCGCTGGAAGACATGACCATCGGCGCGCTGGTGGATGAAAGCGCCGCCTCCATCGGCAACGCCGGCCGCCTCACCCCCTACTCCCCGGAGTTCACCTCCATCGTGCGCGACAAAGGCGCGATGGTCTTTCACATGCTCCGGCGCGTCATCGGCAACGAAAGTTTCTCCCAACTCCTCCGGGAAACTTCGCAGCGCTTTGCCGGCCGCAACCTTTCCATCGACCAGTTCGAACGGTTCGCCGAGCAAATCAGCGGCCAGCCACTCGATTACTTCTTCGGGCAGTGGGTCCGTTCCACCGGCATTCCGCAATTTACCCTGGAATACATAATTTTCCGCACCCGGGAAGGGTTCCGCATCAACGGCGCGGTCAAGAACGACCTGGAAATTTTCCGCATGCCGGTCAAGATACAGGTCGAAACCGAAGGCCCGCCGGTGGAGGAAATCATCGAGGTGGCCGGCACCTCCTCCGACTTTGAACTCAAAACCTTCGGCAAACCCATACCGCCTATCCAGATCGACCCGGACTTCGACGTGCTCAAGTTCACCCCCAACCTGCGCCTGCGCGTGGCCATCGCCCGGGGCGAAGCCATGTTTGAGCGCGGGCAGTTCTTCGAAGCTATTCGGGAATACCAGAACGCCATCCAGCTCAAGCGCGACAGTTCGCTGGGCCATTACCGCATGGGCGAAACCTTCTTCGAGCAGCGCAACTACCAGTCCGGCGCCAACGCCTTCCGCGAAGCGCTCAACGGCGACCGCGACCCCTTGTGGACCCTGGTCTGGAGCCGCATCTCCCTTGGAAAAATTTTCGATATCACCGGCCAGCGCGAACGCGCCGTCAACGAGTACCGCCGCGCCCTGGAAACCAGGGACAACACCGGTGGTGCGCAGGCGGAAGCCCGTAAGTATCTGCGCGAACCCTTCAAACGCGAGTCGCGGGAGATCAAGCGCATAGATGCCATCGAGAAACTGCCGGAAATCGAGCGCCGCCCGCCCGTCAAAAAGTCCGAAGAGGAAAAACCGGCGGAAGAAAACGAAGAAGATTCTGGCGAGGGTGACGAAGAGGAAGGCGAAGAAGAAGAGGGCGACCAACCCCCCGCCGCGAACTAAAGCGGGTCAAGCCCGCTCAACTTTCCTTCCGGTACGCCTTTCCCCTGTAGCAGGACCTTGAAGGTTTCGCCCATCCCGCCCGGGTGAATCAACTCCTTGAACTGCTGCAACTGCTCCAGCTTGTGGCGGTCAGTGCTGCCCCCCTCCAACTCCTGCAGGAAACCGGACGCCCGGCCCAGGCTGAGCAGAAACTGCGTCTGCGTCACCAGTCCCAGCGGTTCCATACCTAACTCCTTGCCTCTCTCTTCGAGGGCGGTAAAGTTGACGTGGGCGGTCAGGTCCTGCAAGCCGGGCCAGCCCAGCCAGTCCTCGTTGGTGCGGTGGTCGCGGTAGGCCAGCAAAGTTCCCCGCAAGCGGCCGGGGCTATAAAGCTCACGGGCACGAAAACCGTAATCAACGGTGAGCAGCCAGCCATGCTCCAACACGCCGGCCACTTTCTCAACCCAGACAAGAGCCTCCAGAGAAATCTCCGCCACCTGCCCCTCCTGCAAGGGCTCTCCGTAACGCACGAGGTAGTCGGCAAGAACGAACGTGGAAAGGCCGCCCTCCACTTCGGCCAACTCAATCCCCTTGGCGGTTTTTCTGACGCCGACCAGGATTTCCCGCAAGCCTGCTTCTCTTTCTTGTCCTTCTTTTCTTTGCACAACCCGGTGGACGGGGAAAGCGTCCAGCAGTTCGTTGGAATAGACGCAGCCGGTGAGAGGCCCCGCCGGGAAATCTCCAGTCACCTTGCACTTCCCGCCGAAAGGCTCCAGGTGCGCGGCCGCCAGCTCTCGCTGCGCCTCTGAAAGTTCAACCAAAGTGAAATGCAGCGCCGCCGCAAAGTCAGCATCGCTCTCTGCGATTCGGGTCAGTATGTCCCGTGCCAGCCGCCCGTCACCGCCGCCGCATTCAACCAGGTCGAAGCTTTCGGGACGGCCCAACCTCTCCCACATCTCCCGGAACTGCCACGCCAGCAGGCGTCCGAACTGCGGCCCCACCTCCGGACTGGTAAAGAAATCCCGGCGGCCGGTTTTGGGCACGCGGCTGGTGTAATAGCCATGCTCGGGATGGTAGAGGCAGGCGCGCATGAACTCGGCGAACGTCACCGGCCCTTTGCTCTGGATGCGCTCAATCAGGTGGCCGGTGAGCGGCGTGCGGCGGTTGGGGTGGACCATCAGTAGTCCTGGCGTTGCGGGTTGCAGGTGAACATCTCGACTAAAAAATCGTGCAGGCAGTTGTAGAGCTGGTTCTGGAAGGTCCAGGGAAACTGCGGGTGGTCAATCTCACGCGGGTGGAGGTTGAACACATACGGCTCAATGCCCCCGACGGGCTGCTTGAGCGTGATGACAACGTCCACGCCCTCCCCCGCCTCCTGCGCGGCAAAGTCGAACAGCGGGTGCTCGTAGTCCTGCAACACCCGCTGCACTTTTTCCAGACGTTCGTTCATCCGTTCATCCCGGTGGCCACTCTCGATTTCCTAAAGGGGATTATGGTTACTTCTTTTCGTAGTCGTAAACGCCCTTGCCGGTCTTCCGGCCCAGCCGCCCCTTCTCGACCAGTTCGCGGTGCTTCGGGCTGGGCTGGAAGCGCTTGCCCAGCGTCTTGCTCAGGTACTTGAGCACGCCCAGGCGGACGTCCAGGCCCACCAGGTCAATCATCTCGAACGGCCCCATCGGGTGGTTCAGCCCCAGTTTGACAGCCTTGTCGATGTCCTCCGGGGTGGCCACGCCCTCCTCCCACATGCGGAAAGCCTCGCAGCCAATCAGCGCGTTAATGCGGCTGGTGGCAAAGCCGGGGAGGTCTTTGACCCGGACGGTCTCCTTGCCCATCTGCTTGCCGACCGCCTCCGCAGCCTGGATGACCTTCTCGGCGGTGTCGCCGGTCAGCACCAGTTCAATCAGCTTCATCTTCGGGACCGGATTGAAGAAGTGCATGCCGATGAACCGCTGGGGGTGCTGGGTGGCCGCGCTCATCTCGGTGACGCTGAGCGAGGAGGTGTTGGTGGCCAGCAGGGTTTCTTTCTTCACCAGCTTGTCGAGCCGGCCCAAGATTTCCAGTTTCAGCTTGATGTCTTCCGGCACGGCCTCGATAATCAAATCAGCCTCGGCAACCTCCTCAAAATTCGGCGTAACCGTCAGCGCGCTGATGGCGTGGTCGGGGTCGCCGTGCCACTTGCCGCGGTCCTTGGCGCTGACCAGCGTCTCGTGGGCGTAAGTGTGTGCCTCGGCGAGGACCTCCTCGCTGACGTCGGTCAGGACGGTGCGGAACCCGCCGGCGATGGAAGCGTAGGCGATGCCCCGCCCCATAATGCCTGCGCCGATAACTCCGATGGTTCTTACGTCCAAGTGTCCTCCTAGAGTCCGAACAGCCGCGCGGCGTTGTCATAGAGAATCTTCTGCTTGACTTCGTCGCTGATCGGCAGCTTCACGAACCGGTCCACATTCTCCTTCATGCCCGGCACCATCGGGCCCGGCCAGTCCGACCCCCAGATAACCTTGTCGGCAATCTTCTCCAGCACCGGAAAGTACTCCAGTAAATATTGCGGCGGGATGCTGGAAATTTCCAGATAGACATTCGGGAAGCGCCGGGTGAGGAAGACCGACTCCTTCATCCACAGCGGACGCCCGCCGTGGGCAATCAGGAGGGGCAGGTTGGGAAAGTCAAGCGCCACGTCATCAATGCCGAACGGGTTGCCGAACTTGCTGCGCGCGCCGCGGAAGATGGACGTCCCGGTGTGGATCATCACGGGCAGGCGCGCCTCCTCCGCTTTGCGATAGATGACCTCCAGCGCTTTGAGCCCGTCGAGGTAGTCGTTGGGATAGAACAGTTGGTGCGGCGGATGCAACTTCAACGCGGCCAGCTTCAGGTCGTGGATGATCCGGTCCATCTCGCCGGCCGGGTCTTTGGCGGTGGTCGGGTCCACCGAACCGAAGGGCAGCAGCCGGTCGCGGTGGTGGCGGGCGTAGTTGGCGGCCCAGTCGTTGGCCTCTTCGGTGAAGCCCATGATGCGCGGCGCGACGTAGTTGATGACGCCGACCTTCTCAATGCCCTCTTTATCCATCTGTGCGATGAACTTCTCCGGGCTCTGCGTCAGTTCATAGATGTGGTCGAAGTTGGGCTGGGTCCGGCGGATGAGTTCCCGGCACTCCGGCTTCATCATGTCGAGCGGCTGCATGTGGACGTGGATGTCGATGACCTTGAACAAGCTCAGCCCTCCTCTACCTGTGATGAGTTTTCAGTGCGTTCCGTTGCCGGTCCAGAGTTGGACCAGCGCGCGCCGGGTATTCACCTGGAGCATTTCGCGGCGGTACTCCGGCGTGGAAAGATTGGTCGTGAGCGGCTTGGCTGTTCGCACAACCGCCCTCTCCACCTCTGCGACCAGCCCGGGCTGGTACTTCTGCCCGTTCAACTTCTCCGCGATACCCGGCACCAGCAGCGGCGCCGGGCTGGCCGCCACCAATCCAACACGGGCGTCCCGGCAGATGCCACCCTCGACCTTCATCGCCACCGCTACCCCGGCCAGCGGATAGTCAATCGAGTGGCGAATCCGCAGCTTGCGGTAGGTTC
>CBDUYQ010000014.1:0-11372 GCA_965371475.1 uncultured bacterium | reverse complement strand
GCCAGCAAAAGGACGGTTAGCGCCAGCAGCGCGAAACCCCAGTTGGTTTGTTTGCCCCGTAAGCGCATCTCGTCAGCCGCAGAACCCCAAGGTCGCCAGTGTAGTTCAGAGTACGTTTGGTTCAAAGCGTAGAAGGGAACAGAGTACCTTTTCGAGGAATTATTCGCCGTACTGAAACATACAGGGAGGAAATTTATCTTGGCGCCGCAGGGTTGTTCTGAACAAGGCAGGAGAGGCCCGGAGGAAGATTACCCCTGTGAGAAAGGCAAGTTTGCAGCAAAAAACAGCTAACCATATATAATTCAATAATATAGAACAATTCATAAAAGAGGTTTACTGTACTGTTTCGTACTGACTAATCGAGAGCAGAATGCTAGGCTCAATCTGTCTGTTGGGCGTGGTTTTTTTCCGGTGATTGTTCGTTACGTTACACGGGAAAATTGGCGGGGGAATTCGCAAGCACTTTGGCGAAACCAATGCGCGCCGAGGACATCTAAGTTAGTGCCAATAGGCTGATTCCAAAGGAGGATTGAGTTATGAAGCGTACAATGATTCTGATGGCTGTTCTGGTGATGTCGGTGTTTACAAGCACCGCCATGGCCGGTGGCGTCGAAGGAACTTTGGTGGATGGCAAGTGTTTCCTCATGATGGCTTCCAACAAGGGTAACGACCATATGACCCCGGGAGGGGAAATGAAGGACTGCGGCACCATGTGCGCCAAGATGGGCATCCCGACGGGCGTTCTGACGGCCGACGGCAAGTACTACACGCTGGTGGTCCCGGCTTCCCAGGTGGCCAAGTATGTCGGTCAGACCGTTAAGGTCGAAGGCATGGTCAAGAACGGCAGCTTGATTGCCGAGAGCCTTTCCGTCAAGGACGGCGGCAAGTGGAAGAAGGTTAAGATCGGCACCATGATGTAATCGCTTTTCTCCGGAGGGCCTGCGCCAGCGGGCCTGTTGTTTTCGGAGAGATTTTTTGCCAATAAAAGGGCCCCGTTTTGGGGCTCTTTTTTTGTCGGGAAAACCCGTTGACAAACTCCGGGAAGAGATTCTGGCAAGCGGCGGGGAAAGAAAAGCGGGTGGAAGGACTAGGCCTTGAGGTTTTGCAGATAACCTTTGACTACTTCAGGATAGACGCAGATGGCGCGGCGGTTGTAATCTACCAGGCCTTTATGCCGGAACTGGTTCATCAGGGTGGTGACGATTTCGCGCGACGTGCCTATCAGCGAGGCAAATTCTTCGTGGGTCAGGTTAACCCCCAGGCGGACGGCTCCGTTGTTACCGTTTTCCGCCCGGCAGCCGGGCGCCTGGCTGAGGCGGAGAATCTCCCGCGCCAGCCGCACCGGGACGTTGTCGAAGGCGAGGGTAGCGATCTGGTCCTGGTATTCGGAGAGGCGGCCGCAGACGAGTTGCAGCAGGTCGAGCGCGAGTTCCGGTTTCCGGGGGAGGAGTTGCAGGAGACCTTGAATCTGGATGGCCGTTACCTGGACCGGTTCGAGAGCAATGGCCTGGTCTGAGCGCTTGCCCCCACCGCAGATACAGAGTTCGCCGAAGAAGTCGCCGGATTGATAGATGTCAATAGTTTTCTCTTTTCCGATACTGGAAATTCGGATTACTTTGACGCGGCCTCGTGTGATTTGGAAAAGGGAGTCGGCGGGATCCCCGGCGTAGTAGATAACTTGGTTTCGGCCAAAGTCCGCGTCGGCCCGAAAGGTTTCCAATTCGTGCATCTGGTCGCGTATCAGCCCGGAGAAAGCAACGCAGTAGCGGTGGCTCTTAATCATGTTGGCATTCCCCCTCGTCGTTATAGCTCGCCTAGTGGAATAGATGCAGCGGGGGCGTGGAAAGCTACAGACTAATTCACCTGCCTGGGAGCAGGCGTCTGGCATGGCTGGTAAGTCTATTAAAGAGAACAGGTTGCATTAGCCGGGAATTCTAATAACCTCGAAGGCGTTTGACCGTTACCGGCAGGGTCCGGCTCTGTTGGAACAGAGTGATGCCTGCCAACCCGGCGGCCCCGGTTTCAAGGCAGGCCTGGGCATTTTCTTCCGTGATGCCCCCCAGAGCCAGCACGGGAATGTTGACTGCGCCCACAGCCTGCGCCAGCGCGTCCAGGCCGGCGGGGGTCGTGGAGTTTGATTTTGAGAGAGGAGGAAAGACCGGGCCAAAGACAGCGAAGTCGGCGCCGGCATCGGCGGCAAGTTGTAATTCAGCAAGGTTGTGCGTCGAAGCGCCGACCAGGATCTCCGGGTGGTATCTTCGCAACTCTGGCAGGGGCAGACCCTGCGCGGGAAGGTGGACCCCGCTGGCTCTTGCGGCCAGTGCCACATCGAGACGGTTGTTAACCAGGATTCGTGTGGGGGTGCCCCGTGCCTGCCGGACGGCGTCTTGGACAACGGACAAGAGTTCCCGCGCGGGCAGGTCACGCTCCCGGATTTGAATCAGGTCCACTCCAGCAGCGATGGCGTGTGAAAGAAAGGGGGCAAGGTTTTCTCCGGGGAGACTCCGGCGATCTGTGACGGCGCAGAGCAGCGGGCGGTTTTCCGGGAGCTTGGCGTGGGCGGCTTCAGGCGGTTTTGTCACCTTTGACAGGCTCCTCCTGTCCCGGAGATTTTTCCGGTGCGGCAGGTGTTTCGAACACGCCGGTCATCCAGGCGGTGAGTTCGGGAAAGCCGTAAAGGTAACGAAGCGCCAGCCCGAGGTCAATCAGGCCGAGCCCGGAAACGGCCCCGCGCAGGTAGTAGTTGGTGACCCAGGAAGAAAGTTCCGGCCAGCGAAAGAGGAAGTAGTTGTGCTGCCAAAGGTTGGTCCAGGGAACGATTAGGAGAAACAGCCCCAACTCCAGCAGGAAAAGAACCAGCGTGGCTCCGAAGAGGCGTGCCAGCATTGTGCGGAGCCCTTAAGACCCCTGCAGGTCGCGGATACGCTCACCTACGTTGCGGTAATCAACGTTGGACCCGTACACTTCCATAAAAGTATCCAGCGCCTGTTTCTTGTCGCCGGCCTCTTCCAGGGCCTCGGCCATGTCGTACCGGATGGCCAGGGCGGCTTCGTCATCGAGGCCGGGAATTTTCAGAGAGCGTTCATACCAGCTCACGGCCACTTTGGCCATGCTCCGCTCCCGGAAGCAGAGTGCAAGCAGGATGCAGGACTGCACCACGTGGCGGTAGTCCTTCTGATGTTCCGCCGCTTTAACCGACTTCTGGAATTCACTGATGGCTTCCTCGTAGAGGCCCATTTCCTTGTAGGCAATGCCGAGGTTGTAATGGGTCTCGACGTCTTCGACCTCTTCGTCGTCGGTGTCGCCGAGGTCTTCTTTGAAATCTTTCAGGATGCCGGCCAGTTCGTCGACTTCGTCATCGCCGGCTTGGATTGCCGGCGCGGCGGCCGCTGGGGGCGGCTCAGGGACGTCGGCCACCAACTCCCCCCCGGAGCCGGGGATCTCTTCCAGGTCGGTGCGGCCTGCCAGGGTTTGGTCGATTTCGCCCACCAGGTCGGAGAAGAAGTCCCCGCTGGCTGTGGGTTCGGCTTCCTGCGGCTGTTCATCCAGAACGAGGTCGAAGCCTTGTTCGTTATCGTCCGCCGCGACGGGTTCCGCCGGGGCGTCGAGGGTGATCTCCGTTGCTTCCGGGACGGAAGCTTCCGCGGGCGCCTCGGCAGGAGTTTCTGCAGGTGTTTCGGCCGCAGCAACCTGTGCCCGCAGGCCGGCCAGACCGGGCTCATCGGGGAAGTCGCGCTCGTAGTTGGCCAGTGCGTCCCTGGCCTGGTCGATGGACCCCTGGTTGAGGTAGAAGGCGAGTTCTTCGCTGGCCTCCTTTTCGTTGAAGGTGACGGCAGTGTCGCCCAAAGCGGATTCCACTTCTATGGCGGACTCTACCTCGATAGCGGATTCCACGCCCGAGTCATCGCTGACCATGGAGGTCCACTCGGCGGTCAGGTCGAGTTCAGAGGTGCCGCCGAGGGCTTCCGCTTCAGCCACTACATCCGCTGTGATGACTTGGGGTTCGGGTTCCGGCTCAGGTTCCGCCACAGGTTCTACCGAAACGGCTTCGGCTACTGCTTCCGTGGGGGCAGTTTCCGGGGCAGCGGGTGGTGGGGCCTCGGCCACTGCTTCAGCGGGCGCCGCTTCTTCGGCAGCCGGAGCAGCGCCGCCGCCGTAGCGGGTGGCAAGTTCTGCCAGTTCTTCCGCCCGGGGGGCGTTGCCAATTTTGCGATAGATGGTTTCCAGCCGGTTGGCCACCTCCACGATGCCGGCATTATCCTTGGCGCCTATGTAGAGGTCGAGCATCTTCTCGTTGGCTTCGCGGTGGTTGGGGACTCTCCCGACGACCTCTTTGGATTTTTCGAGTGCCTGGTCGCCCATGCCGTAGTTGGAAAAGAGGTCGATATCGGCCAGCGCGGAGGTCAGATAGGTTTGTGTTTCTTCGTCCAGCTCCTCGGTGGTGATGCCCGCCGGGGCGCCGGCCACCGCGCCACCCTCGCCGGTGGTGGGAACCACCATGTCGGAAACATCTTCGCCGAGGTTCTCGCGGACGGCCTTGAGGTGCTGGGTGTATTCCATGTTGCCGGGGTCAACGCGGTGCAGCTCGTTATAGGTCTCTTTGGCTTTGGCCCAGTTTTCGGACTTTTCTGCCAGGCGGGCCTGCCTTTGTAACCCTTCAATTTTCGCTGACTGGTCGCCGGCTTTCCCGCCCGCCTCAATCAAAAGGGTAGTGGCTTCGTCGGAGTCCGGCGCGGCATCACAGACCTGCCGGATGGCCATGAGGAAATTGAACACGTCGTTTTCGAGGGCAGAAGCGGAGATCTTTTGCAGGATTTCGATGGCGCGGTGGGCGTCGTTGTTTTCCGCGGCGTACTTTGCCACCTTCAAATAGGAGTTGAAGTTGGTGGCGTCGGTCGAAAACTGCTTTTCCGCCAGTTCGGCGGCGCCGTCGGTATCGCCGGCGCCCAGTTTGGCCCCCACCAGGATTTCAATGGCTTTCGGATTGTTCTCGAGGTCGGGAACCTTTTCCAGCACCGCCAGGGACTCGGCCGCCTTGCCGGTTTGCTGGAGCGCTTGCGCCTGCAAGAGGTACACTTTGTTGTCCTTCGGGTCGAGGGCGGCGGCTTTTTCAAGGAATTCCAGACTCTTCTCGGCTTCGCCCTTGAAGAGCATGCGGTCGCCCATGCGGCGGTAGATGCTGGCGGCTTCGGGCTTGTGGTTGTGGCTTTCGTAGAGGGCGGCCAGCCGGGCTTGCACTTGCAGGTTGTCGGGTTCGAGGTCGAGAAGTTTCTGCATCATTTCGAGGGCTTTGTTGGTCTGGCCGTCTTTGAGGAGCGCTTCGCCCAGTTTCAGGTAGTGGGAGCGGGCTTCGGTCATCAGCCCCTGCATGGTGTAGAGTTCCGCCAGCCGTTCCAGCGCCGAGATGTTCTTGGGATCGATCTTGCTGATCTTTTTGAACATCGCAATGCCGCGGACGAGGAATCCGCCTTTTACATAGACATCCGCCAGCTTCCCGTAAAATTTGAGGGCGTCTTTGACGTTTTTCAGGCGGACATTGAGGTCACCCAGCGTGTTCAGGGTAGTCTGGTCGGCGGGGTCTTTTTCGTGGATTTTTTGGAATTCCGCGACCGCCTCTTTCAGCTTGCCCTGGGAGATAAGCTGCTGGGCTTTTTCGAGTGCTTTTGCTTTGTTAAATGCCAACTGTTATTTCCTCAATTATTGCGGAGATAGTCCCTCGCCGCAACGTAACATGGCGGGCGGTGGGTGTCAACGCATTGAGAAGAAAGGTGCATAGCCGTCAGGGGCGGCCCGGGTGGAAGGGGAGCGGTTCCTGCTCGCCGAAGTGGGCCAGCGCGATTTGCTCTCGCACCGGGCGGAACGAACGCCGGTGCAAAGGGGTCGGCCCGTGCCTCTCCAGCCGTTCCAAATGGAGTTTGGTGGCGTAGCCTTTGTGTTGGGCCAGCCCATATTCGGGGAACTTCCGGTCCCACTCGCGCAGCAGGGCGTCGCGGTGGACTTTGGCGATAATCGAAGCCGCCGCGATGGAAATCGAGCGGTTGTCGCCCTTTATCAGCGATTGGCAGGGTATGGGGAGGTCGAGCGGCATGGCGTCGCTCAGGACAAAGTCTGCCCCGGGATTAAGATTGAGGATAGCTTCGGTCATGGCGTGGCGGGTAGCCTGGTAGATGTTCCAGGCGTCGATGTGGGCGGGCTGGCGTTCGGCCACGGCCCAGACCAGCGCCCGCTCACGAATCTTTTCGTCCAGCTCCTCGCGCCGCTCGGGGGTGAGCTTTTTGGAGTCATTGAGGCCGTGGATGCGCCTTGAGGGGTCGAGGATGACAGCGGCGACGACTACCGGTCCGAAGAGCGCGCCGCGTCCCACCTCGTCCACGCCGGCCACGCGACAGTACCCTTCGCGTTCCGCCGCCCGCTCGTACCGCCGGTTACAGCCACCTGCCATGAGTAATGGTTCTCCCGATTGCTCGAATCCTACCACACCAGGCTACCCGTAAGAGGCGATAGGGAAGTAGAGGATATTAAGCGCAAGGTTATAGAAAGGGTCGAAGAGAAAGTCGAAGGCGTACCATGCCAGCAGCAAACCGAAAAATCCCCAGGACTGTGTGAGCTCCCGGAAGCGGCGGCCGGTGCTTTCGTCCATGAACAGCGTAATGACCGTTGCGCCGTCAAGTGGCGGCACCGGAATTAAGTTAAACAGGAACAGCAGCAGGTTCAGGACGAACAGGATGCTGAGAAATACAGCGGCCAACTCCGTTCCGCCCTGTTCGTAGGCCTGGGTGACGTGCGGGAAGGTAATGGTATCGGGCGAGTAGAACACGCCCAGCCATACTCCCAGGCGAATCCCCACGGCGGCTATGATAGCCAAAGCCAGGTTGGCTCCCGGCCCGGCGGCGGCCATCCAGGCGGCGCGGCGCGGGTAGCGTTCCGCCCAGAGGGGGTCATAGGGCGCGCTCGCCCACCCCATCATCCAGCCCGCCATCGCATAGGAAGCCAGCGGGACGAGAATCGTCCCGAAGGGTTCGCGCTGCATGTGCGGAAAAGGGCTGAGCGTAACTTGGCCGGATTCATACGCTGTCTTGTCACCGCCCAGCAGTGCGGCCCAGGCGTGCGCTCCTTCGTGGCAGGTAAGGGACAGCAGAAAGACCACGTACCAGACCACTCCCAGCAGCAGCATTTCTGGAGTAATTTCCGGCATCCGAGGCTCGGGCCTTACGCCGGGGCCGGGGGAGTGGGCTGCGCTCCCCGGCGGAAGATTTTGTTGAAGGCGAACCGGAAAAACCGGAACAGGGTTACCAGCACCAGCACACAGAGGACGAGCAGCACCAGCACAATCACCAGCGTGAGGTAGGGGTGGGTCGCCGCCATCCAGGCCAGGAAGATGGCCAGCACATCTTCCCCCAGGCTGAGCAGCCAGTTGCTGAACGGCTCCGGCGCCGTGTTGGCCGCCGCGCGGGTGGTGGCTTTGGTTCCATGCGAGGTCAGTGCGATGCCCCCAGCCAGCAGGCCCGCGCCCCACCGCCAGGGTTCCGGGACGTCCCCCATGGCGCTGAAGGCCAGCAGGGCCGCTGCCGCCGGACGGATGAAGGTATGCACGGCATCCCAGAGGCTATCGACGTAGGGAATCTTGTCGGCAAAGAATTCCACCAGGTAAAGAAAGATAGCCAGGCCCAGCACCACCGGGTGGGCCAGCACTTCCAGTCCGGCGGGGAGTTGCACCACCTCGAACCGCTGCAACAGGCCGAGAGTCGCACAGGTGGCGTAGAGGTTGAGTCCGGAGGCAAAGGAGGCCCCCAGGGCCAGGCTGAGCGCATCCCAGGGCATAGAGTCTCGTCCTTGTGGCGCGCCCTAATGCCCCGGAAAACTTTGGGGCTGACGCGCGAGTCTAAACCGGATAATATCACAGGGTAGGGGGAGGCTCTGAGATGCTCATGCGAAATCCCGTGCTGGCAGGTGTGTTGGTGTTGTCGATAGCGGCAGGAGCGGCGGCGCAGGTGCGCGTAATTGAACCGGGCACCAGCGGCACGGTCAACGTCACCTACGACCACCCGGACGACGCGGCCGTGGCCGAGCGGCTGCGCGACCTGGTTTTCCGCGTCAAGCCGAGGGCCGATGCGCTTTACGCGGTGGAAGAGGTTAATCTTGCCATCGTCCACACCCAGCGCGAACTCGACCTGCAACTTGGCCCCGGGCAGGCCGGACAACTTGCCGGAGCCAGCTACGTCCGCGGCGTGCTTTTCCTCTCGCCGCTCTCCTGGCCCACCAACCCCACCGACGGGGCACTGGAAGCGGAGATGGAAGCCGTCGTCGTCCGTTTGGCGCTGCTGAGGATGGCCGGCGGTCACCGTTTGCCCGCGTGGCTGGGTGGCGGGCTGGTCAGTTTCCTGACCCGGCAGCAGTTCGCCCCTACCACGGCGACCCTGGTTGCACAGCGCGCGGAGATGCTGCTGGGGGAATGGGAGGCCCGCGACCCGGCGGTAGGTTACTGGGCGGTGCGGTACCTGGTGGAGAAACGCGGAGGGCTGGAAAACCTCCAGCGGGTGTTGCTCGCCACCGCGCAGCGGCCCGACATGTTTTTCAATAACGTCGAACTGGTTTACAACACTTCGGTGGGAACACTCGAGCGCAATTGGCGCGCTTGGCTCAACGATCTGGTGGAAGAGGACCGCATCCAGCGGGAAGGTGGTGTCCGCCGCCAGCGCAACAATCCTTAGACCTTAGACGCCCTAAACGCCCTAAAAACTGAAAGAGTCAGTCTTTGCCGATTTCGGCGGTCCAGTTCACCACCAGGGTGAGCGGTGCGTTGGGCTGCTCGCCGGTGAAGGCAATCGAGAGGAATTTTTCATGGCCGCCGGTGGGGGACAACCGCTCGAAACCCGGGTCGGGCGGGCGGGTTTCAAACAACTGCTCGACCGCGCCCACCTCGAAAGTTTCTCCCCGCGCGTTGACCTCCGCCGCCATTACGCTGCCCGCCGGGGTTGTGTAAAGGATCTCCTTTCCGTCCCGGCGCCAGCGCGGGAACATTCCTCCATTGGTGGAAACCTGCCACCTCCGCCCCGGACCGGGGAAAGGCCGGACATAGACCTCCGGCCGGCCGGACTCGTCCGAGATGTAGGCCATCCAGCGGCCGTCGGGGGAGAAGCGGGAGAGGCCCTCGAGGAATTCTGTCTCGAGGAAGGGAAACGGTTTGCGGTCGCCGGTCAGCGGGAGAATCCAGATATCTATTTTCGGTGCGCCGGACCCCTCCGGTGGGAGGAATTTGGTGTAAGAGAGGAAGCGCCCACCGGGCGATAAACTTTCCGGGTGTTGGGCGCCTTCGGCTTCCAGCAGCAGCTCCTCTTCGCCGGCGCCGGCCGTGGACTTCCGGTAGAGATTGTAGCTGCCCTTGCGGTTGGAAGCGAAGAAAATGCTGCGGCTGTCGGGCGCCCAGACCGGGCTTAGGTCAAAGGCAGCGTCGAAGGTGAACCGGCTGCGGATACCCCGCCGGAGGTCATAGAGCCAGAGGTCGGGCGTCCCGCCGGCTTCGGGTATGAGAGAAACCGCGGCGCTGCGCCCGTCCGGGGAAAGGGAAACTTCGAGGTAGGGGGCCAGGTCGCCCATCGTTTCCTGGCTGCGCCCGGCGCGGTCGAGCCATTCCAGCTGAAGATCTCCCTGCTGTTCTCCCTGCTGGTAAACCAGAATGCCGTTTTCGGAAGCCGAAAAGACTGCAATGGCCGCTCCCCCGGTAAGGGTCAATACGTTTTCGGCGATAGGAAAGGCGTCGCCGGTGAACTCCAGCGCGCCGGGGTCGAACGGGTGCGCCATCAGGGTGGTGTCGCGCAGGTAGAGCAGGTGGCCGGAAGCATAGGAGGCCGCGGCCGGGCCGCGCACCAACTCTTTCTCGGTTCCATCCGAGAGGGACCGGACCAGGATGGCGGTGCCCTCTGATGCATCACTTACGCGCGCGAGGTAGAGGAAGTGGTCGCCGTCGGGCAGGAAGCGCGGGTGACGGTGGGAATTGTCGCTACGTTCCTTGCTGAACTTGGTAATCGGTGTGGGTTCGCCTCCGGCGGCGGAAACACGGTGAATGGGGGCGTCATGCGAGGGGGCGAAGAGGATGACCCCGTCGCGGTTCCAGGTGCCGCCCTTGCCGTTGCTGGCGTTGCACAGCGTCAGCGGAGGTCCGCCGCCGGCCTCAATCTTTTTGAGTTTGTCGTCATCAGAGAAGAAGGCAATGGAACGGCTGTCCGGCGACCAGAAGGGATATATAGCGCCTTCGGTGCCGGAGAGCACATGGGCCTGGGCGGCGTCGAGTTCCCGGACAAAAAGGCGGACCTTGCCGTCCTCGCTATCCTGCGCGGCGAAGGCCATCATCTTGCCGTTGGGAGAAACCGCCACCGGCCCGGGCCGGGTGCTGAGCAGGTGGTAGCTGGTCCCTTCGGGCGGCGGAATCTCCGCTCGAACCACTTGAATTTCCTGCGAAGCGTAGTCGGCCACCAGGATGCCGAGGACCAGCGTGGCCAGCGTAAATACACCCGCCACCGCCCACGGCAGCCATTGCTTCCATACCGGAACCTCTGCGGCCGCCGGAGCGCTCATCAGGACGGAAGCGCCCGAAGCCTCCGCTTCGTACTCGGTCAGCGCGATGCGCGCCTCCCCGATGGCCTGTAACCGCTGTTTGGGTTCCTTCTCCAGACAGCGGCGGAGGAGTTTGCGAATCTGCGCCGGGGTCTCTTCCGGCAGCGCGTCCCAGTCGGGCTGGGTCATGATGACGGCGGCCAGGGTTTCTGAAATGGTTTCGCCGGTGAAGAGCCTTTTACCCGTCAGCATCTCGTAGAGCACCACGCCGAAGGCCCAGACGTCGCCGCGGCGGTCCACCTTTTTCCCCTTGGCCTGTTCCGGGGCCATGTAGGCGGCGGTGCCGAGGATGATGCCGGCTTTGGTGGCCGCTACGCTTAAGGTAGGAGAGTTGTCCGTGTCGGTTTCTGAACCCGGGTCGTCGAGCGCTTTGGCGAGGCCGAAGTCCAGCACCTTCACCATGCCGTCGTCGGCGACTTTGACATTGGCGGGCTTGAGGTCGCGGTGGATGATGCCCTGGTCGTGGGCGGTCTCGAGCGCGCTGGCGATTTGTTGGGAAATCGAAAGAGCTTCGTCGAGCGGTACCGGGCCCTGCTTGATGCGCTCGGCCAGCGTCAGGCCACCGGCCAGTTCCAGCACCAGGGCGCGGACGCCTTCGTCCTCTTCCAGTCCGTAGATGGCGGCAATGTTGGGGTGGTTGAGTGAAGCGAGGGTTTGCGCTTCGCGTTTGAAGCGCGCCATGCGGTCAGCGTCGGTAGCAAAAGCTTCGGGAAGAATCTTGAGCGCCACTTCCCGGTTGAGTTTGGTGTCGGTGGCCT
>CBDUYQ010000013.1:0-11638 GCA_965371475.1 uncultured bacterium | reverse complement strand
GCCCGGTGCGCTGGATTGTGGCCCTTTACGACGGTCGGATACTGCCTTTCAGCCTGGGCGGCGTAACGGCTGGCAACTATTCCTTCGGACACCGCAAGCTTCACAACAAACCGGTTGTGATTCGGAATGCCTCACGATACGAGAGCCTGCTGGCGCGATGCGGCGTGATTGCGAGCCCGGACCAGCGAAGAGAATTGATTGAAAAGGAGATTGCCCAGGCGTTGCGCAAGCGTAAACTTCGCCTGCGGCCTGACCCCGAGCTCCTGGAAACACTGGTGAACATGACGGAGCAGCCGTCCGTCCTGCTCGGCGACTTCCCTAAAGCGTTTCTTGAACTTCCCGTTGAGGTGCTTACCACAGTTATGCGTCACCACCAGAAGTACCTTTCGGTGGAAGCTCCCGGCGGGGCGCTGGCGCCGCACTTCATTGCCGTGCTGGATCGCGACAAAGACAAAACGGGTGAGATACGCCGGGGACATGAGACGGTTCTTCAGGCGCGCTTTCGGGACGCGCAGTTCTTCTGGGCGGCAGATCAGCAGCGGGCCCTGGTAGACAGGGTAACGGACCTCGACAAGGTAACCTTCCACAGCAAGCTGGGAAGTTACGGGAACAAGGTTCGGCGGATACGGTTTCTGGTTGAGTGGCTGGCAGAGAAGGTGGAGTTTGAATGTCGGCGTGCCGACAGCAAGAAAGTAAGTGGTCGGCATGCCGACAACAAACCCGTTGCCGGCACAGGCGCCGAACGTCGGCGTGCCGACATGCGCGCCGCAACCCGCGCCGCCGAACTCTGCAAGTCGGACCTCACCACCCAGCTCGTGGGAGAGTTTCCCGAACTGCAAGGCGTGGTCGGCGGACTCTACGCGGAAGCGCAGGGCGAACCCGTTGCGGTCGCGCGCGCTATCTACGAACACTACCTCCCGCTCGGCCCGGGCGATGCCACGCCCTCGACGCCCGAAGGCGCTGCTCTCTCCCTTGCCGACAAACTCGACACACTTGCCGGCTGCTTCGCTGTTGGCGATATCCCCAGCGGCTCCCGCGACCCCTTTGCTCTGCGCCGGGCGGCCAATGGAGTGGTCAGGATTATTCACGATTCATCCGTTCGCATCAGTATTGCCAAGGTAGCCCAAAAAGCTGCTGCTATCCATGCCAACCTGCCCCCCTCGGCAACCCAAAAGGCCTCCGCCGGAGACTTGCTGTCGTTTCTGGAAGAGCGCGCCCGGTACCACTTCCGTGAGACGCTCGGATTTGCCTATGACGAAGTGAACGCCGTCTTCGCCGCCGGCTGGGACGACCTGCCCGATTTGGAGATTCGCCTGAGAGCTATGCACGACATACGCCCCACGGAAAACTTTGCGCCACTGGCCGCCGCCTTTAAGCGCATCCGGAATATCCTGAGCCAAGCGCATGAGGCTGGGGGAGCCTCGGCCAATTCCGTGACGCCAAAACTACTGGAGGACGGCCCGGAGAGGTTTCTCTGGGAACACTTCCGGACCCTGCAAGCCGAAGTTGCGCGGTTGCGCGAGAAGAAAAAGTACTCCGAGGCGCTGCGCAGCATCTCCTCTCTCCGCCCGGATGTGGATCTTTTCTTTGACAAAGTGCTGGTCAACGCCGAAGACCCGGCGGTCCGGCGCAATCGTTTGGCTCTGCTGAGCCAAATACTGACGGAATTTTCCACCATTGCGGACTTCTCTCGAATTGTTACGGAATAAACTGCGAGGCGCCCTATGGCCAAATCCACCTCACGCACGAAAAAGAAACCCCCAAAGAAGCGCGGCGCAGCCAAGCGTAGGCCGGCCACTGCCAGGTTGGTTTACTCTTTCGCCGGCGGCAGGGCAGACGGGGACGGCAGCATGAAGGACTCCCTGGGCGGAAAGGGGGCAGGACTGGCCGAGATGACCAATGCCGGCCTTCCCGTTCCGCCCGGATTTACCATCTCCTCGGCCGCCTGCCGGGAGTACCTTGCCCGGAACAACCGTGCCTCTGCAAAAGTCAATCAAGAGACCTTCAAGGCGCTGGCCCGGCTGGAGAGGGTGAGCAAACAGAAGCTCGGCTCCCTGACCAACCCGCTGCTGGTATCCGTCCGGTCAGGGGCTGAATTCTCGATGCCGGGGATGATGGACACAATCCTGAACCTGGGGCTGAACGACAAAACTGTCGGGGTTCTGGCGGAGCGGAGCAAAAATTCCCGCTTTGCCTGGGACTGCTACCGCCGCCTGATTCAAATGTTCGGCGAGGTCGTGTTGGAGATTCCGAAGACAGCTTTTGACGATGTGTTCGACCGCATCAAAGCGGAAAGGGGGGCAGAAGCCGACACCGACCTGGATGCTGAAGCTTTGCAGGAGGTGGTTGTCCAGTATCAGGGAGTTATAGAGAAGGAAACCGGCCGGGCATTCCCCCAGGACCCGCGTAAGCAACTCCAGCTGGCCCGTGATGCCGTTTTCCGGTCGTGGAACACCCCCCGGGCCACCACCTATCGCAAGATAAACTCTATCCCGCACGACCTGGGAACTGCCGTAACCGTGCAGTTGATGGTCTTCGGCAACATGGGGGACGACTGCGGCACCGGCGTGGCCTTCACCCGCAACCCTTCCACGGGGACCAGGGAGTTCTATGGGGAATACCTCCTGAACGCACAGGGGGAGGACGTCGTGGCCGGTATCCGGACGCCTGTTCCCGTCGAGAAACTCAAGAAGAAAATGCCGGGTATCTATAAGCAACTTACCGGCATCTCCCAGCGGCTGGAAAAGCATTACCGGGACATGCAAGACTTCGAGTTCACCATACAGGGGGGCGAGCTTTATATGCTGCAAACCCGGACAGGAAAGCGCACCGGACGGGCAGCACTCAAGATTGCCCACGACATGGTCAAAGAAAAGCTGATTACCCGGGAAGAGGCTATCCTGCGCGTCGAGCCGGACCAGCTCGAGCAACTCATGCATCCCGTAATCGCCGAATCGGAGAAGCTGGAGGTTATCGCCAAGGGGCTACCAGCCTCTCCCGGCGCTGCCGTCGGTCGGATTGTCTTCACTGCCGATGAAGCGGTGGAGAAAAGCGCCGACGGGCCGGTCGTTTTGGTTCGGACCGAAACTGTGCCCGATGACATCCACGGGATGCAGGCTGCCGTGGGGATTCTGACCAGCCGGGGAGGCATGACCAGCCACGCTGCTGTTGTGGCACGCGGCATGGGCAAGTGTTGCATCGTCGGGTGCAACGATATTCAGCCCAACGAGAAGGAGCGGAAGCTTTCCGTGGGGGGATATACACTGGGCGGGAGCGACTGGCTCTCTCTCGACGGCAACACCGGCCGGATCATTCTCGGACAGGCCAAAACCGAAGAGCCGGACCTCTCTACCCGGGAATTTGCCGCCGTTATGGAGTGGTCCGATCGCTACCGGCGCCTGCGGGTGCGCGCCAATGCAGACATTCCACGGGATGCCCAGGTGGCCAAGGAGTTCGGCGCCGAGGGTATCGGTCTCTGCCGCACCGAGCACATGTTCTTTTCCGACGACCGCCTGCCTCACATGCGCTCCATGATACTGGCGGAGACGGAAGAGGACCGCCGCACCGCCCTGGCCCGCCTCCTGCCCATGCAGCGGGAGGATTTCAAGGGCCTTTTCCGCGCGATGGACGGGCTGCCCGTAACCATCCGCCTGCTCGATCCTCCTCTGCACGAGTTCCTCCCACAGGCTGAGGTGCTGGAAGCCGAAATTCGGGCGCATAAATCACGCGGCGATTCGGCGGCAGCGGCTGAGAGGGAGAAGGTACTGAAACGCGCCTATCAGTTGCAGGAACAGAACCCTATGCTGGGAACCAGGGGATGCCGCCTGGGAATACTCTACCCGGAAATTTCTGAGATGCAGGTCCGCGCCATCTTTGAGGCTGCGCGGGAAGTGCGCGGTGACCGAGTGCGGACAATTCCGGAAATCATGATTCCCCTGGTCGGCAGCGTCCAGGAATTTGTCCTCCAGCGGGACATCGTTGTCAAAGTGGCAGGCGAGATATTTTCCGGGGCGCGGAAGAAGATACCCTATCTGGTCGGCACAATGATTGAGCTTCCCCGGGCTGCCCTTACGGCGGGAGAGATTGCCAAAGTGGCTGAGTTTTTCTCCTTTGGAACCAATGACTTAACTCAAACTACGCTGGGCCTCTCGCGCGATGACACCGGCCTGATTATCCAGACCTACCTCGACAAGGGAATCTTTTCCGAGGATCCGTTCCAAGTTATTGATTTTGAAGGTGTTGGACAACTGGTGGAACTGGGGACCAGGCTCGGAAGGAAAGCCAGACGAAAACTCAAAGTCGGAATCTGCGGGGAACACGGTGGCAACCCTCCCTCGGTGGAGTTCTGCCACCGTATCGGGCTGGACTATGTGAGTTGTTCCCCTTACCGCGTTCCAGTAGCGCGGCTGGCGGCCGCCCATGCTGCCATCAAAGAAAAGAGAGGTTTGAGCGGGACAAATTATTCAACAGCTTGAACAGTGAAATTAAAGTCTTGCTTTAAGGTTGGTTCAGAGCGGAAACCGTACGCCACCGGCGCCTAAGTATCCCTAAGTCTCTATGTGCAGGCCCAGGTAAAGCCCTCCTGCGGTAAACAGGATGTTCGGCCCCCAACCGGAAAGCACGGGGGGAAGCAGGCCGAAGTTCCCCAGCGCCTGAAAGAAGCCCACCAGCACCCAGTAGCCCAGCCCCAGGCCGATCCCGAAAGCAATTCCGCCCAGCGCACCCCGCCGGCCCACCGCCAGACCAAAGGGGAAGGCCAGCAGCACCATAACCGTTGCCACCAATGGAAAAGCGAATTTCTTGTGCCATTCCACGACAAGCGTAGTAACATCCAGCCCGCTTTGCTCCAGCTCGTCAATGTAGTTGCCGAGTTCCCGCCAGTTCATCTGCTGGGACTCCCGTACCTCTTTGCGGAAGTACTCCGGCTCTTCCTGCAATTCGGGGAAGAACCCGACGTTGAATGCTTCGAAACGGTCAGTCTGCCCCCCGGCAAACGTCCGTTCCCAGCCCTCTTCCAGCACCCAGCTTCCCATCTCGGGTTCCCAGTGGGCGCGCTCGGCAAACAGGCGGCGCTGGAGAGAAAAGTCCTCCCGGTTGAGTTCCAACACCTCCAGCCGGGCCAGCACTTTCTGGCGCGGGTCAAAGAACGCATAGTGGTAGATGCGCGGTGTCTTGCCGAAAACCCAGCGCCGGTCAAGCTGGAAAAAGGTCCGGGCGGGACGGCCCCGGATAACATTCCGCAGCGCCTCCTGCTGTTGGTTGGCCTGCGGCAGGTAGCTGGAATCGAGCCAGAACAGTAGCCCGCTGAAGGCCAGGGCAAGCAGCAGCACCGGAACCAGTACGCGGTAGAGGTTGATGCCGGCCCCTTTGATGGCGACGATTTCGTTCCGGCGGTTCATCAGAGCGATTTCCACCATCACGGCCAGCAGCAGCGCCAGCGGAGTCATCAGGTAAACAGCCTGCGGCAGCAGGTACCACAGAAACTGCGCCACCACGCCCCAGCCAACGTCCTGCGCCACAATTTCATCGAGCATCTCCAGCAGGGTGAAGAGGCCGAAGAGCAGCAGCAACGCGGTCTCGATCAAGGCGAAGTGGAAGAGCGCCCCTTCGAGCATGTAGACATCCAGTGTCTTGAACCAGCGCAGACCCATCGGCGATCCGGTACTCGCCCCGGGCAGGCGCTTGGCCCCGTTGCGCCGCAACCAGGTGGTGAACACCTGAAAACACTTCGCCAGAAAGCCGCTTAGGTCTTTCCCGGCCGGGGGCCGGCGCATCTGGTGCAGGAAGTACAACCCCACACCGGCGACAACCAGGTTGGCGCCCCATACCCCCAATCCGACCGGCAGGCTTCCGTCGCGCGCCATGCGGTCGCCGAACAGAAAAAGAAAGTAATAGCCCAGGCCGAAACCTACGGCCATCACAAATCCCACGGCCCGGCCGGAAGACTGCCCCAACACACCCAGCGGAAACGCCAGCAGCCCAAACGCCAGACAGGCCGCCGGCAGGGCCAGGCGCCGGTGAAAATCCGCCCGGTGGATTCGCCAGTCGTCTTGACCGGCGCGCCCCTGTTGCCAGAGTTCCACCAGGCCCATTTCGGCGTTCCGGCGGCGGTTCAGTCTGGCGCGGGTGTTCGGGACCGGCAGCGGCAGTTGCCGGCTGGCAAAGGAGTGCAGGTCATAGCTCCCCGGCTGGCCCAGGACGTATTCGTGCGTGGTGCCATGCCGCAAAATCAGGTGGACGCTGCCGCCATCCTGCCCGGGGACGGCGGTGGCGCTTTCTGCCAGCGTCAGGCGCAGGGTTTCCGCCTGGCTCACATCCGCCAACAGGATCCCTTTCCACTGCGTGCCGGCGTTTTCCGTCTCCTGGATGTAAAGAATCCGGCCCGGGAAACGCTCCTCAAAAACTCTCGGGCGAACCTGGTAGAAAATTTGTTCCGCACCCAACTCCTCCTGCAGACGGATCAGGGTCCGGGCCGCCACCGGCCCCCACCACACGGTAATAATCAGGGTCGCCAGTCCTGTGAGGACAGCAAACACGAGGGCGGGACGCATCAGCCCTTTCCGGTCAACCCCGGAGGCTTGCAATGCAACCACTTCCAGATCAGAGGCCAGACGGCTGATTCCCATCAGCAATCCCAGCAGCACGGCCAGCGGCAGCACCCACACCAGTTTTGACGGCAACAGGCTGAAGAAGAGTTGGGCCACCTGGAGCGGCGAGAGGCTTTCCCGGGCCAGCAGTTCGCTCACCTTCAGGAGTTCCGGCGTCATCAAAACAAACACGAAAACACCCAGCCCCAGCAGAAAGTAGCCGAGTATTTCCCGAAGGATGTACCGGTCCAACAGCCTCATGGATTCGCCTCCTCCGGCGCTGGGCCGGGTATGCCGGTCCAGACGGCAATGCTGGCCGGTTTCAGCCCCAGGGGAATCAAGGTGGCGAGCGAGCGCGATTCCAAATCCACCAGTGCAAGGTCGCTCGAGCCGGTGTGCGCCACCAGCAGGAGCGAACGCCCCGGCGCCAGAACCGCGGCCACAGGCTCCAACCCAATGCCAATGTTCGACTGGAACTGGCGCGTGACCACCTCCACAGCAGAAACTGTCCGGGCTTCCGCATTCACCCCAAAAAGAAACCGGCCCTCCTCGCCTACCAACAGGCGCATGGGCCCAACCCCGGCGGGCAGCGTTTCCGTCACTTCATTGGTCCAGGTATCGATAACGGAAAGGGTATCCGACTCTCGGTTCGCCACAAACAGTTCCTTCCCGTCATGGCTCAAGGCCAGGTCGGCGGGCTTTTCTCCCACCGGCAATTTCACCAGCAGGACGTTTCTTTTCAGGTCTATCACCGCTACCTGTCCGCTGCCCTCCAGCGCCACGAACGCCTTCGTCCCGTCCGGGAGAATAACGATGGAGCCCGGCTGAGATCCCACACTTATTGTCTCCGTAACTGACAAGGTATCCCTGTCGAGCAGGGAAACGCTGCCGCCCTCGCGATTCGCCACCACCATCAGGTTTCCTGCAGGGCTGCTTTTTGCCCGGAGGGGCCCGCGCCCGACCAGGACGGTTGCCGTCACGCTCCGTCTCTCACAATCGATAACCGATACGCTGTTGGATGCCGTGTTGACCACGAACGCCTGGGCGCCATCCGGGGAAAACTCCACCCACGACGGGCGGGCCCCTACGGGAATGCGGGCCATTACCTCGTGTGACGGTGCGTCAAGAACAACAACACGATTGGACCCACCCACGGCCACATAAATTTCCGGATGACCCGGCCGGCGGGCAATTCTGGAAGGCCGCACACCGACCGGCACGGTTCCAAGCACCTCCCATTCCCGCAGGTCCACCACGCTCACCGTGCCGCTGCCGCTGTTGCTGATGAAGGCATAGGACTCCTGCCGAACAGCACCGGGTGCAGGGGCACTACAGGCAACCGTAAAACCCAGCAACAGGATGCACAGAACGTAGGAAGGGCACTGAGAAACTTTTTTTGCGAGTTGAACCCGGAAAATCAAGCTACTAAGTACGGATACTAGTCGCGGAAGGCCGGGCCATCTCGCGGCCCAGTACCGAGCCAATCTGACCGACCTCCTCCATGAGTTGCTTGAAGCTTTCAGGCAATAACGCCTGAAACCCGTCGGAGAGCGCCTTCTCGGGCTGGTGGTGTACCTCGACAATCAACCCGTCGGCGCCCACCGCAATGGCGGCACGGGAAAGCGGCAGCACCTTCTCGCGTTTGCCGGTGCCGTGGCTGGGGTCCACCAGAATCGGGAGGTGGCTCAAGCGCTTCACCGCCGGGACCACGCTCAAGTCGAGTGTGTTGCGGGTATGGTCGGCAAAGGTGCGTATGCCACGCTCGCAGAGGATTACGTTGTAGTTGCCCTCGGCCAGGATGTACTCCGCCGCCATTATGAATTCGTCCAGCGTGGCGGAAAGACCTCTTTTCAGAAGCACCGGCTTGGAAGAACGCCCGGCGCGCTTGAGCAAGGAGTAGTTCTGCATGTTGCGGGCCCCGAGTTGGATGACATCGGCGTACCTTTCCACCAGGTCAAGGCTTTCGTTGTCCACCGCTTCGGTGACAATCTTCAGGCCGAACTCTTCCCGCACCTCCGCCAGAATCTTCAAACCCTCTTCGCCCAGCCCTTGAAAACTGTAAGGTGAGGTGCGCGGCTTGTAGGCGCCGCCGCGGAACAGCGTGGCCCCAGCCGCCTTCACCTGCTCGGCGATGGCAAAAGCCTGCTCCCGGCTTTCCACGGCACAGGGGCCGGCAATCACGGCGATTTCCGGACCGCCTATCCGGACTCCGTCCCCCAGGTCGATAACGGTGCTTTCCTCTTTCAGTTCCCGCCGGGCCAGTTTGTAGGGCTTGGAAACCGAGATGCACTCGCCTACCCCTTCCAGCGTGTCGAAGATGGCAGGGTCCACCGGACCGGTGTTGCCGGTAATGGCGATGGCGGTGCGAGTGGGGCCGGGAATGGCCAGAGCTTTGAAACCGCTCGCTTCGATTCGGTCACACACGGCACGGATAGTCTCCTCCGTGGCGTGCGCTTTCATTATAACTAGCATCGCTATTATCCCTCAGTCAGCAGCCGAACGTGCCTGCCACTCCCCAAACGCTTGAAAATTCAAGTGTAATGCAAGCTCCGGTCTGAACGCAAGCCAAACGGCAATCTTGCGCTTGGCCTGACCCTCTGCTAAATTCTTTATTTACTGTTCTTAATGCAGGTCGCCCGTGAGCCGCAGCCAAACAGAGAAGTCCATCGACGGTGCCCGTGTAAGCATCGGCATCCATACGTCGATTGCCGGACGATTGGAACTGGCCGCCGAACGCGCCAAAGACCTCGGCTGTGACGGCTTTCAAATCTTTTCATCCAGCCCGCGCGGCTGGTCCCGGCCCGCGCTTGACCCGTTAGAAGTAGAAGAATTCTGCCGCCGGCGCGAGACCCTGCAACTCGGTCCCCTCGTCGTTCACTGCAACTACCTGATCAACCTCGCCTCGGCGCAGCCCCTGTTGCGCGTGCGCTCCCTGCAGGCCTTCAAGGAAGAAATCCTGCGGGCACAGGCGCTCCAGACTGACTACCTCGTCCTGCACCCAGGCAGCGCCGCCGGACAAAAGCGGATTGACGCCGTCCGCAACGTCATCGAGAGTTTGCGGAAGATTCTCTCCGCCGTCCGGCTCAACGGGCTCCAGGTGCTGCTCGAAAACACCGCCGGGCAGGGGAGCGTCCTCGGCGCTGACTTCCGTGAATTAGCGATAATGGTGGATGCCCTCCGCGACTTCAACGTCGGGGTCTGCATCGACACCGCGCACCTGCACGGCGCCGGTTATGACATCTGCACCGAAGACGGCCTGGAAGAAACCCTTTCCCAACTCCACGCCGCTGTCGGCCTCGACAGGGTAAAAGTCATCCACCTGAACGATTCTAAAGTTGCCTTCGGCTCCCGGGTGGACCGCCACGAAAACATCGGAAAGGGAACCATCGGCAGTGCCGCGTTGCAGCGCGTCCTTCAACATCGCACGCTCCGGGGCAAACCGTTTATTCTGGAAACGCCTATCGACAAGCCCGGCGACGACAAGCGCAACCTGCAAGCGGCCCGCCGTTTGGCTGACGGTTCCGCCCGCAAAACCAAAGCGGCTCCGGCAACCAGGAAGAGGCCGAATAAAAAAACACAGAAGAAATCTTTCCAACGGAAACCACGGACAGCTGTCCGGAAACCGACTGCCAAGCGGAGCAGAAAGAAAGCCCGCAAGGCCTCCTAGGATTGATGGACGGTGGCTGACTACCCGCACAAAAAAATCGAAGCCCGGTGGCAGCGCTACTGGGAAGAGCGCGGCACGTTTAAGACCGATACCGATATATCCAAGCCAAAATTCTACCTGCTCGAAATGCTCCCCTATCCTTCCGGCGACCTCCACATGGGCCACATGCGCAACTACACCCTCGGCGACGCCGTGGCCCGTTACCACCGCATGCAGGGGAAGAACGTCTTCCACCCCATCGGCTGGGACGCCTTCGGCCTGCCCGCGGAAAACGCCGCCATCCAGCGCGGCATCCACCCGCGCGAGTGGACCCTGGCCAACATCGACCGCATGCGCGCTCAACTGAAGACCTTCGGCTTCAGCTACAACTGGGACGCCGAAATCGCCACCTGCGACCCCGCCTACTACCGCTGGAACCAGTGGTTCTTTATCCAGATGTTCAAGCGCGGGCTGGCCTACCGCAAAAAAGGGCTCCTCAATTGGTGCAACAAATGCGCCACCGTGCTCGCCAACGAGCAGGTCGTGGAGGGCTGCTGCTGGCGGCATGAAGACACGCCGGTCGAGCAACGCGAACTCGAGCAGTGGTACCTCAAAATCACCGACTACGCCGAAGAGCTCCTCGCCGAACTCGACGCCCACTCAGACGGCTGGCCAGAACGTATCCTCACAATGCAGCGCAACTGGATTGGCAAGTCCACCGGCGCCCGCATCCGCTGGGCCGTGGAGGGCAGCAGCAGCGAAATCGAGACCTTCACCACCCGCATCGACACCATCTACGGTGTGACCGCCATGTTCCTTGCTCCGGCCAACCCGCTGGTGGAAGAATTGATTGCCGGCGTTGAAAACGAGACTGCTATCCGTGCGAAGGTCGCCGAACTTCGCAAGCAGACCACCCGGCAGCAGATGACCGGCGAGGTCGAAAAGGAAGGCATCTTCACCGCCCGATACGTCGTCCACCCCTTGACGGGCGAGAAAGTCCCCATCTGGGTCAGCAACCTCGTCCTGATGGGGTACGGCACCGGCGCGGTGCAGGCCGTCCCGGCGCATGACCAGCGCGACTTTGAGTTCTGCCGGAAGTATGACCTCCCCATCAAAGTCGTCGTCCGGCCCAACCAAGGGGAGACGCTGGCAACGGACTCGCAGGAAGGAGCCTGGACCGGCTACGGTACGTTGGTCGATTCCGGCGCGCACTCCGGCCTCTCCTCCGAAGAAGCTCTGGAGAAGATCACTGCTGACCTTAACAAAGAAGGCAAGGCCGAAGCCGCCACCGAGTTTCGCATCAAGGACTGGTGCCTCTCGCGCCAGCGCTACTGGGGCACGCCGATTCCGATGCTCTACTGCGACCAGTGCGGCATCGTCCCCGTGCCGGAAGACCAACTCCCGG
>CBDUYQ010000012.1:0-11693 GCA_965371475.1 uncultured bacterium | reverse complement strand
GTCTTCCAGCTTGTGCCCAGCGGCATCCTGCGGGAAGGTTGCCGCGCCGTCATCGGGCCTGGTGTTGTGCTTGACCCGGCTGCGCTTATTAAGGAGTTGGAATTGCTCGAATCCGCCGGTATCGATCCTAAAGGCCGTCTCTTTATCAGCAATCGGACACAGTTAATCTTTCCGCACCACCGCGAACTGGAAAAGGCTGCCGAAGCTGCCTTGGGCGAGCACAAAATCGGCACCACCGCCCGCGGCATCGGCCCCGCCTACGAAGACAAGATGGGCCGCCGCGGCCTGCGTGTCTGCGACCTGATGGACGCCGAACGTTTCAAGGTGAAGCTGACCCGGCTGCTCGACCACAAATCTGCGCTGGCCCATGCCCTCTACGGCAACGCGGACATTGAAACGAAAACGGTCCTGGAAACCTACTGCGGGTATGCTGAACGCCTGCGTCCTTTTGTCGTTGATGCCGCGCAGATGCTGGGCCGGGCCCGCGACGAGGGTAAGCGGACTCTCTGCGAGGGGGCGCAGGGGACGATGCTCGATATCGACCACGGCACTTACCCGTTTGTAACCTCATCGAGTTCCATAGCTGGCGGGGCCACCGTCGGGCTGGGAATTCCTCCGATGGCGATTACCTCGGTGCTGGGCGTTACCAAGGCTTATACCACCCGCGTCGGCAGCGGCCCCTTTGCCTCAGAAATCGAAGGGGAGGTGGCGGAAACGCTCCGCGACCGTGGCAACGAGTACGGCGCGGTGACCGGGCGTCCCCGGCGCTGCGGCTGGCTCGACCTGATGGTGCTGCGCTACAGCCGGCTGGTGAACGGCATCACATCGTTGATAGTCACCAAGATGGATGTGCTCGACCACCTGGAGGAAATTCCGGTCTGCACGGGCTACCGTTACAAGGGGACGGACCTCAACGAGATGCCTCCGGAGCCGGAAGTCTATGAGAACGTCGAGCCGGTCTTTGAAAACCGGCCGGGCTGGAAGACCTCTACCCGCGGTCTGAGCGACTACGCCCAACTGCCCACGGCGGCGAAGGACTACCTGAAGTTTGTATCTGACGAAGTGGGCGCCGAGATCGGGATTGTTTCCACCGGGCCAGGGCGGGAGGAAACCATCATTGTTCCGGATTCCCAACTGGCCGGGACATTGGCGCGCTAAGACGCCAGCGCAAGGGGGCGGCATGCTCAGTTACAGCGAAGCGCGGGAAACCGTCCTCCGCGAAGTCACCCGGTTCCCATTCAACCCCGGTTCCGAAGAAGTTACCTTGCCCGGCAGCCTGGGCCGGGTGCTCTCCCGCGACATCCTCGCGGACCGTGACTACCCTCCCTTCAACCGTTCCACCCGTGACGGCTTTGCCGTGCGCGCAGCCGATGTGAAAGATGTGGAAAACGTGGAAGCCGCCCCCGCCACCCTCAAGCTGTTGGGAGAGGTCCGCGCCGGGCAGTCCTATGGTGGAGAAGTCGGCGGCGGTGAATGCGTCCAGATAATGACCGGAGCGCCGGTTCCGGCCGGGGCCGACGCTGTGGTGATGGTGGAATACACAGAAATCTCCGGCGACAAGGTGACCGTCAACCGCAGCCTCAAGGCCGGGGACAATGTTGTTCCACAGGGCAGCGAGGCAAAAAGGGGTGACAGGATTTTGCGCGCTGGTACCCGCCTGGGCTACGCGCAGATTGGCGCGCTGGGACAGACCGGGAAAGCAAATGTGCCGGTTCACCGGAAGCCGCGTGTCGCGGTGCTTTCCACCGGAGATGAGATTGTCCCTGTCCATGAAACTCCTGGCCCGAACCAGATTCGCAACAGCAACAGTTTTTCCCTCGGCGCTCAGGTAACGCTGGCCGGAGGCGAGCCGGTGCTGCTGGGGAACGCGCGCGATGAGCATGGGGAATTGGAAGAGTATCTGTGCCGGGGCATGGAAGAGGACCTGCTGGTTATCACCGGCGGGGTTTCGATGGGAAAGTACGACCTGGTCAAAGAAGTATTGCAAAAGTTGGGCGCAGAATTCTATTTTGACTCGGTGGCCATCCGCCCGGGCCGCCCGGCGGTGTTTGGCCGCTGCGGCGGAAAGCCGGTCTTTGGGTTGCCGGGCAACCCGCTCTCGACTATGGTGACCTTCGAACTCTTTGTCGCTCCGGTGATTGCGGTGATGAGCGGCGCGCCCGCGCCGCCGCTCAGGTATCATAGGGCGCAGTTAGCGGAATCCGTCGGGCAGAAGCCGGGCCTGAAGCTGTTCGTCCCCGCCACTCTGGAGAGGAAAGATGCCGGAATCCGTGTTCGCCCGCTGCCGTGGAAGGGGTCGGGAGATGTTGCGGGGCTCTCGGTGAGCGACTGCTTCCTTATTGTCCCGGAAGGGGACTTGCGGTTGGAGGCTGGGGAGTGGGTGCAGGTGTTGATGCGATTAGGAGCAGGGGAACAGTGACCCGCAAGAAGCGCCAATCCGCGTCGAAACGCCCCAAGCGCAGGAAAACTGTTGCCAAAAAGCGCTTGAGCCACTATGACAAACAGGGCAGCCCCCGGATGGTGGACGTCAGCCGCAAGGCTGAGACCCAACGAGAGGCTCGCGCCGAGGCCTTTGTCGGACTAAAGCCCGCCGTGCTCCGGGAAATCCGCTCACTCCGGCTCCCCAAAGGTGACCCTCTGACCGTGGCGCGGCTGGCCGGGATTTCAGCGGCCAAGCGGACCGATGAACTCATCCCGCTCTGCCATCCTCTTCTGTTAACGCATGTTGATGTAAGTGCGGAGTTGTGCAAAAATGGGGTTCGCCTGACCTCCAGCGTACGTTCCAACGGACAGACCGGCGTAGAAATGGAGGCGCTGACGGCGGTTACGGTCGCCGCGCTGACAGTATATGACATGTGCAAGGCGCTCGACCGGAGTATCGAGATACGGGACGTTTACCTGGTGGAGAAATCGGGGGGAAGAAGCGGGACCTACCGGCGCCGAAGGGCCTGAATCGGCGCGCGTTACACAGTAAATAAATGGCAGCCAAAGCAAAAGTCAAGATTCTGGTAGTGGAAGACAACCCTGCCGTGCTCAAACTCCTGCAGAAAGGACTGGGGGTGTGCGGAGAAGTGCAGGTTGCCACCGATGGGGCCGACGCTCTGCTCAAAGCGGTCGAGGCCATTCCGGACTTGATTGTCTCGGACTACAAAATGCCGGGGCTTAACGGACGGCAGCTTTTCGAGAAATTGCGTGCGCGTGACACTACAAAGAAAGTCCCTTTTATCTTTGTCGCCACCCGCGCCGAAATCGAAGAGAGGCTCCGGCCCGTCCTCGAAGGCGTGGAAGACTTCATCCCCAAGCCGTTCTTCCTGCAGGACCTCGCCGGCCGGGTGAAAAAGGTTTCCGACCGTATCCACCTGGAAAAGATGCAGGCCACCGCCCGGCGTCCCGGTGTGATTGAGGGCCTGCTGGCAGAGATGAACTTTATTGATCTTTTTCAAACTCTCGAGATGGGCCAGAAGAACTGCCGTCTTACCATGAAGAACGGCTCGGAGAAATGCGAAATTTTCTTCGAGGGCGGGCAGGTCTATGATGCCGTTTTCGGCAAAGTCACCGGCGACCAGGCTGTCTATGGCATCGCGGGCTGGAACGATGGCAACTTTGAAATCGATTTCAACGCTTCCTCCAAAGAACGCAGGACGACGCAGAGCACACAGGGCCTCTTGATGGAAGCGATGCGCCTGCTCGATGAAGCCGAGAATGCCGGCGAGGGCGGCTGATGTCCGCGCCCTGCCGCGCTGCCGTGCTGACCATCAGCGATTCTGTGGCCGAGGGTACTCGGGAAGATGTTTCCGGTCCCACTGTCCGCAAAACCCTCGAAGAGGCAGGCTGGGAGATTGCGTCCCATGAGGTCCTGCCGGATGACTTCCCCTTAATTCGCGAGCGATTGGAGGCCATGGCCGGCAGTCCCCATCTGGATGTGGTCTTCACGACCGGAGGAACCGGGATAGGTTCGCGTGACCGGACGCCGGAGGCCACTACTTCCGTTATGGAACGGTCTCTGCCGGGCCTGGCTGAGGCCATGCGTCTGGAAGGCCGGAAGAAGACCCCGCTGGCAGGTCTTTCCCGCGCGGTGGTGGGGGTGAGGGGCAAGGTTATTTTGGTGAACCTGCCTGGCCGCCCTGAAGGGGCAAGGGATTCCTTGTTGGCGATCCTGGAGGTCCTTCCGCATGCGGTCGAGGTGCTTCGCGGCGACGAAGTCCACCCTGGTAACTGAGCCAAAACAGGGAATGGACTTGGCAAGTCCCCGTAGGTCTGGTAGTTTGTTGCATTTGGAGGCGTAATGCCTGATAACTACATGCCCATCCTGTTCTTCGCCGGAATCGCGTTTCTGTTTCCTGTGGCGACGCTTTGGGTGGCCCGCCTGGTGCGGCCAGACTCGCAGGATGTCGGCGCGCGGCGTGAACCCTACGAGTGCGGCATCCCGCCCGAAGGCGATGCGCGTGGCCGCTTCGGTGTCCGGTTTTACATCATCGCCATGTTGTTTGTGATTTTCGATGTAGAAACTATTTTTTTGTTTCCCTGGGCGGTGCGCTTTGAATCGCTCGGCCTCTTCGGCCTCATAGAGATGCTGATCTTTTTGGGCATTTTGATTGTTGGGTATGTGTGGGTTTACAAGAAAGGCGCTCTGGACTGGGTCTAACGGCCCGGCAGAGCAGCGGTTGCTCGTGGAAATTCTTTAGGGGTTCGATGGCAGACGACCAACAGAAGAAACCGGCCGATGGCGCCGGCGCGGCCAGGCCTGTGCCGCCCAAACCTCCAGCCAAAGAGAAGCCCGGCCCCAAGCCGTACGAGGACGAACTCACCCGGCGCTTGCGCGCGCGTTTCGGAGGAGCCACCGGCGAAGCCACTATTGACCGTGATCAGGTGATTGTTCCTCTGTCGCCGGAAAAACTTCTGGAAGCCTGTGAGTACCTCCGGGACGAAGAAAAGTTTGACTACCTCTCCGACCTTACCGCTATCGATCAGTACGGCCAGGACGGCCGCGACCAGCGGTTTGACGTCATCCTGAACCTTTACTCTATGGAGCATAACCAGCGGCTTCGCCTGAAGGTGGCCGTGGACGACGGGCAGGCCTGCCCCTCGGTGAGCGGCCTCTGGGGCACGGCTGACTGGCTGGAGCGCGAGTGTTACGACATGTTCGGCATCCCCTTTGACGGCCACCCTGAACTGAAACGTATCCTGATGCCGGACGGCTGGCAGGGCCATCCGCTGCGCAAGGATTACGACATCCTCAAGCAGGACGATGACTGGGTGCGGGAAAACATGGGCATCGAGAGCGGACAGTAAACCGGTGGCAGAGAACCAAAACTCGGGCGTGACGACCACGGTCCTCGGGGCCGATGAAGTCATTCTCAACATGGGGCCGCAGCACCCCTCCACCCACGGCGTACTGCGGGTCAAACTCAAGCTCGATGGCGAGCGCGTCCTCGCCTCCGAGTGCATTATCGGCTACCTCCACCGCGGCGTGGAGAAAATCGGAGAGTCCCGCACCTATCCCCAATTCGCCCCCTATGTGGACCGCACCGACTACGTAGCCGCTGTCTCCAACGGTCTGGGCTACTGCCAGGCGGTGGAGATACTGCTCGGTGCAGAAGTCCCGCCGCGGGCGCGCTGGGTCCGCACTATCCTGACTGAGTTGCAGCGCATCGCCAGCCACCTGCTCTGGCTGGGAACACACGCGCTCGACATCGGCGCTATGACCCCGGTCTTCTACTGCTTCCGCGAACGGGAAGAGATTCTGAAGATTTTCGAAAAGTATTGCGGCGCGCGCCTGACCACCCACGCCTTCCGCATCGGCGGCCTGCTCTATGAAACCTACGACGGGTTCGAAGAGGACGTCCGCAAGTTCTGCGGGTACTTTCCCGGCAAGGTGGCCGAGTACGAAGAGTTGCTGACCGGCAACCGCATCTGGATTGACCGCACCAAGGGCGTCGGGGTGCTCACCGCCGAAGATGCCATTGACATGGGCGTCAGCGGCCCCGTCCTTCGCGGCTCCGGCGTCAAGTGGGACCTGCGCAAGGCACAGCCCTACGCCGCCTACGACGAATTTGATTTCGAGATTCCCACCGGCGAAAACGGCGACACCTATGACCGGTACCTGGTCCGCATGGAGGAGATGCGGCAGTCGGTCCGCATTATCGAGCAGGCCATCGAGACCCTGCCGGAAGGACCGATAGCGGCCCGGGTAGGGAAGATTTTGAAGCCCCCGCCGGGCGAGGTGTACCATGCGATTGAGGCCCCTAAGGGGGAACTGGGGTATTACATCGTCAGCGACGGTTCCATCTACCCGTACCGGATGCGCATCCGCCCGCCGTCCTTCGTCAACCTGGCGGCGCTGGACAGGATGATTAAAGGCTCCCTGATAGCGGACGTGGTTGCCATCATCGGCACACTCGACATTGTTCTGGGAGAGGTGGACCGATGAACCTGCTGGAAATGGTTAATTCGGTTCACCCCTACATTATCGACCTGGTGCGCATTCTGGTCGTCTTCACAGCCCTCTCGCTTATTGTGGCCTATGTGGTTTATGCCGAGCGCAAGGTGCTGGCGCACTTGCAGGCGCGGCTGGGGCCGATGCGAGTGGGGCCGCACGGGCTCCTGCAACCGATTGCCGACGGCATCAAACTTCTGCTCAAAGAGGACATCATTCCGCGGGGCGGAGACAAGATGCTCTTCCTGCTGGCGCCGGTCATCAGCCTGGTTGCCGCATTCGTAGGTTTTTCGCTGATTCCTTTTGCGCCCAATTTTTATATAACGGATGTCAATGTCGGGCTGCTCTTCCTTCTGGCGATTTCTTCCACCGGAGTTCTGGGAATCATCCTGGGCGGGTGGTCCTCCAACAGCCACTATCCGTTGTTTGGCGCGCTGCGCGCCACCGCCCAGATGGTCAGCTACGAAGTGGCGATGGGCTTTGCCCTCATCACCGGGTTGCTGCTGGCCGGCACTCTGAGCATGCAGGGCATTGTCGAAGCACAGGCGGACGCAGGTGTCTGGTTCATCTTCTACCAACCGGTTGCGTTCTTTATCCTGCTGGTAGCGGCCTTGGCGGAAACCAACCGCAACCCCTTCGATTTACCGGAGGCCGAATCTGAACTGGTGGCCGGGTTCCACACCGAGTACAGTGGTTTCCGCTTTTCGATTTACTTCCTGGCGGAGTACGCTGCCATGATTCTGGTCAGCTCCATCGCTGTCACACTGTTTCTGGGCGGCTGGCTGCGGCCCTTCGCCGGGGTGGCCTATGTGGGGCAGGGGATGCGGTATGTCCCGGTTCTGATTTTCCTCTATGCGGCGTTCTGGGGTGTCACGCACTCGTTCAAAATGCCTAAAGAGGCGGAGTGGTGGTTCCAGCGGATGTTATTGCTGGCCATGGGGGCCGGGGCTGCGGTTATTGCGCTGGGCTTGATGGCGCCTTATCCGGTAGACGGGAAGATTACTTTCCCGGTGCTGGAGGCTTCACAGGGTGTTTTCTGGTTTCTGACCAAGGTTTTTGTCCTGCTCTATGGCTTCATCTGGTTCCGGGGGACCTTCCCGCGCTTCCGTTTCGACCAGTTGATGGACTTGGGCTGGCGGTTCATGATTCCGCTCTCCATCGTCAACGTGATTTTCTGCGCGGCAGGCCTGGTCCTGGCCCGGCAACTCGGCTGGAACATCTGGGTGAGTTTAGGGTTGGCAACCATTGTCACGCTACTCATAGCCCTGCCGCTGACAGGGAGGCGCGAGTAACCCATGGGTTTCTACGAAATCACGTTCTACCTGCTGGCGGCGATGACTATCGGTTCCGCCGTGATGGTTATTACCCGGCCCAACCCGGTACACAGCGCCATCTTTTTGATTATCACCCTGCTGGGGGTAGCGTTGCTTTTCCTTCAGATGAATGCTGAGTTTCTGGCGGCGGTACAGATTATTGTTTACATCGGCGGCATCATGATTCTGTTCCTGTTTGTCATCATGCTGGTCAGTATCGATGTCTCGGTCCGGCAGGTGCGCTTCAACCGGCAGTGGCTGCTGGGCGGGTTTACCGCCTTTGTGTTGCTGGTGTTGCTGGCCGGAGCGGTATCGTTGCAGCCGAGCCGGATGAACCTGCCCCAGCCGGCCAGCCCCGGCGTGGAGTCGCTGGGGAATGTGGAAAGGATCGGCGACGCCCTGTTTCAAAGCTACATGCTTCCCTTTGAGGCCGCCTCACTGCTGCTATTGGTGGCAATGGTCGGGGCCGTACTGATGGGGAAGCGGAGGAAAACAGAAGAATGATTCCCACCTGGCATTATCTGGTGCTGGCCGCCGCGCTGTTTGTGGTGGGCATAATTGGGGTGCTGACCCGGCGCAACATCTTGATTGTGCTGATGTCGCTCGAACTCATCCTGAACGCCGTCAACATCAACCTGGTGGCCTTTGCGCGTCATCATGGTTCGATAGAGGGCCAGGTTTTTGCGATTTTCATTATTACGGTGGCGGCGGCGGAGGCGGCCGTGGGGCTGGGTATCTTGCTGGCCTTTTTCCGCAACCGGGAAACGACCAACCTTGACGAAATTGACCTGTTGAAGTGGTGAGACGCTGACAATGGAACAATCGTTTTTTCTGAGCATAGTTTGGCTGGTGCCGCTCTTCCCGTTGCTGGGGGCGGTGGCGATGCTCTTTATTGGCAAGCGCCTGCCGAAAAAGTTTATCCACGGAATTTGCGTCGCCATGCCCTCGCTTTCGTTTCTGGTGGCGGTGGGAATGTTCTTCCAGCTTATCGCCCGGCCGGCGGAGGAACGGTTTTACACGCTGACGCTGGCTACCTGGATTCCGGCGCTGCCGATGGCCGGGGGCGGAAGTTTTCATGTGGATTGGGGGTTGCTGGTCGATCCGCTCTCGATAGTAATGACGCTGGTGGTGACCGGCGTAGGCTCGTTGATCCACCTCTACTCTATCGGCTACATGGAGCACGAAGAGGGCTACTACCGCTACTTCGGCTACCTCAACCTCTTCATGTTTATGATGCTCACGCTGGTGCTCTCCAGCAATGCGCTGGGGCTGTTCGTGGGCTGGGAAGGCGTCGGCCTGTGTTCCTACCTGCTGATTGGTTTCTTCATCAAGCGCAAGAGCGCGAGCGACGCCGGGAAGAAGGCTTTTGTTGTCAACCGAATCGGTGACGCCGGGTTTCTGCTCGGCCTGTTCCTGCTCATCACAACCTTCGGCACGCTGCAATTTACCGAGTTGAATAACATTATTCGCACAGGCGCCGCTACCGGAACATTGCCGTACGGCAGCGCAACCCTGACGGCCATCGGCATACTGCTCTTTATCGGCGCGATGGGGAAGTCGGCGCAGATTCCCCTCTACGTCTGGTTGCCGGACGCGATGGAAGGCCCCACGCCGGTCAGCGCCCTGATTCACGCCGCCACCATGGTTACCGCAGGCGTGTACATGGTGGCCCGCATGAATGCGATCTATCAACTTGCGCCGGTGGCGCTGGCGGTAGTGGCCACGGTAGGGGCGATGACGGCTATCTTTGCCGCGTCGATGGCGCTGGTGCAGACCGACATCAAGAAGGTCCTGGCCTATTCGACCATCAGCCAACTGGGCTATATGTTCCTGGCCTGCGGGGCGGGGGCGTTTGCGGCGGGCATTTTCCACTTGACCACGCATGCGTTCTTCAAGGCGCTGCTCTTCCTTGGTTCCGGCGCGGTGATACACGCCTTGAGCGGCGAGCAGGACATCCGCAAGATGGGCGGGCTGCGTCCAATGTTGCCGATTACCTCGATTACCTTCATTGCCGGTGCGATTGCGATTGCGGGGGTACCGCCGCTGGCAGGTTTCTTCAGCAAGGACGAAATCCTGTGGCGGACCTTTATCGCCAACTTCGGCGAAGGGTCCCGGCTACCGTTTATGCTGTGGGCCATCGGTACCATCACCGCCGTCCTGACCGCCTTCTATATGTTCCGGCTGGTGTTTCTGACCTTTTACGGCAAGACGCGGCTTTCCGCCGAGGCGGCCCACCACGTCCACGAAGCGCCGATGACAATGGCCGGGCCGTTGCTTGTGCTTGCCGGGCTCTCCATTGTGGGCGGCTGGATGAACATTCCGAAGATACTATTCGGCGGAGCGCACTTTGAGCACTTCCTCGACCCCATCTTCGTGGCTCCCTCCGGCGTTGCCGCCCATGCCACCGAACATTCTCATGCGTTGGAGTATGGCTTGATGTTCGGGTCGGTGGCGCTGGCGGCTATGGGCATTGCCGCCGCGTGGCACTTCTACCTGAACAAGCCGGAAATTTCGAAGGGTCTGGCCGAGCGCTTTGCCGGGGTTCACAAGCTGCTCTACAACAAGTATTACATCGACGAGATTTACAGCTATGTTTTTGTTGACGGGCCCACGGGTGGGAAGGGGCTGGGTACGACCCTCTCCCGGTTTGACGCAGTCATTGTGGACGGCGGCGTGAACGGCACGGCCTGGCTGACGCGTTTTATCGCTACCGTCTCGATGTGGTGGGACAGTTGGGTGGTGGATGGCGCGGTCAATCTGGTCGGGTGGATTGTCTGGGTTTTGAACTGGCCGGCGCGGGTGATTCAGACCGGTCTGGTGCAACGCTACGCCTGGTGGATGGCCGCCGGGGTGGTCCTGATGTTGCTGCACTACTTCCGGCAACAGATTTTAGGTTCGTAAGCGAGGTGAGATAGGCATGATAAACGGAGACAACATTCTGCTCTGGGTGCTGCTGACGCCGCTGGTGGGCGCCGGCGTGCTGCTGTTTATTCCCGGGACGAAGAAGAATGTAATACGGTGGTACACCAACATCGTGTTCCTGCTCGGGTTCCTGGTCTCGCTGCCGCTGGTCAAGTGGTTCGACAACGACGAGGGTTTTCAGTTTGTTGTCGATAAGGCGTGGATTCCCTCCATCGGCGCTCACTTTACCCTGGGAGTGGACGGCATCAGCTACCTGCTGGTTATGCTGACCACCGCTCTCGGGTTTATCTGCGTACTCTGTTCCTGGTCGGCGATACAGAACCGCGTAAAAGAGTACTACATCATGTTTCTGCTGCTGCAGGCGGGCATGCTGGGCGTCTTCATGGCGATGGACCTCTTCCTCTTCTACGTCTTCTGGGAGGTCATGCTGGTTCCCATGTATTTCATCATCGGCATCTGGGGGCACGAGCGGCGTCTCTATGCGGCCATTAAGTTTTTCCTTTATACGCTGCTGGGATCTGTGCTGATGCTGCTTGGCATTCTGGGTCTCTACTTTTTCCATGCCAACGTGCATAACCTGGGCGCCTGTCCTGCGATTGGGATTGTTGGCAGCCACGCCGCCTTCACCTTCAGTATCCCGGTCTATCTGAACTTTGCCTCGGCACTGTTGCCGGGCTGGCAGTTCTGGCTCTTCTGGGCGTTCTTCTTTGCCTTTGCGATTAAGGTCCCGATGGTGCCGTTCCATACCTGGCTGCCCGACGCACACGTCGAGGCCCCCACCGCCGGTTCCGTTATCCTGGCCGCTGTGTTGCTGAAGATGGGCACCTACGGCTTCATGCGGTTCTCCTTGCCGATGTTCCCGCAGGCGGCGATTAAGGCGGCGCCCTTAATAATGGTGGTTTCCATAATTGCCATTGTCTATGGCGCGCTGGTCTGCATGATGCAGAAAGACATGAAGAAGCTGATTGCCTACTCTTCGGTCTCGCACATGGGGTTCATCACGCTCGGCATCTTCGCCCTGA
>CBDUYQ010000011.1:0-12607 GCA_965371475.1 uncultured bacterium | reverse complement strand
CGGTCCTTGCAGGTGCCGGGTTCGCTCTCGTCGCAGTTGGCGATGATGTACTTGGGCTTTTCCGAGTCGCGGGGGCAGAAGAACCACTTCATCCCGGCGGGGAAACCGGCGCCACCGCGTCCGCGCAGGTTGGACTTCTTGACCTCGTCGATTATCTCTTCCGGCTTCATCTTCTTGAGAGCTTTCTCGGCGGCTTGGTAGCCGTCCTCCTGGAGGTAGTCGTGCAGGGTGGCGGACTGCGGCAGGTTGAACCGGCGGGTTATCACCCGGACTTCGGCCGGATGGGCGTCATTTTTCATGCGGGCGCCGGAGATGTGCGCAACCGGCTGGGGGCGGGTGCCGGAGCGGAGGTCGCCCATAATGGTATCCAGTCGTTTCGTGTCCAGATTCTCGTAGTAATCGTAATTGACCTGGATGGCAGGCGCCCCGGTGCAGGCCCCGATGCATTCGACCTCTTCGTAGGAGAACAGGCCGTCTTCGGTGGGGGTCTTGGGCGGGACGGCGCACTTATTTTTTACATGCTGGAAAATCTCCTTGCCGCCGCGCAGCATGCAGGAGACGTTGGTGCATACCTGGATGTGGTGCTTGCCGGCGGGTTTGTGCCGGAGCATGGAGTAGAAGTCGAGGGTCTCTTCCACCTGGATGCGGCGGAGTTCAAGTTCTTCGGCGAGGTAGTCCACCAGTGCGCCCGAGATGTGGCCGAGTTCGTCCTGGGCGTAGAGTGCCATCGGGATGAGGGCGGAGCGCAGGCGGGGGTAGCGCCCCTTGATTTCCTGAAAGCGGGCCTTGAGTTCGGGCGAGAGTTGGAGGGCCATCAGCGGTCCACCTCCCCCAGCACAAAATCGACGCTGGCAAGGATGGAAACGGCGTCGGCAATCAGGTGGCCGGGGAGCATGTGTTCGAGCGCCTGCACGTTGAAGAACGAGGGTCCGCGCCAGCGCATGCGCCACGGACGGGAGCCGCCGTCGCTGACCAGATAGCAGCCCACCTCGCCCTTGGGGGATTCAATCGGCAGGTAAACTTCCCCGGCGGGAGGCGCAAAGCCATCGACCACCAGTTTGAAGTGGTAGATGAGGGCTTCCATCTCGGTTTTCATTTTGTCGCGTTCGGGCAGGACAATGCCGGGGGCGTCAGCCCGCACCGGGCCTGCCGGCAAACCTTCCAGCGCCTGCTCGATAATGCGTAAGCTCTGGCGCATCTCTTCGATGCGGACGATGTAGCGGGCGAAGCAGTCGCCTTCGGGGCGGCAGGGAACCTCGAAGTCGAACCGTTCATAACCGGAGTAGGGGAAATCCTTGCGGAGGTCGAAGGGCAGCCCGGACGCGCGCAGGTTGGGCCCGGTCAGGGAGTAGCGAATAGCGTCCTCCTGCGAAAGTACGCCGACCCCTTTGGTGCGGCCGAGCCAGATTTTATTTTCGGTGAGCAGGTCCTCGTACTCGTCGATGCGCGAGGGCATTTGCCGTAGGAATTTCTGGAGGCGCGGAAAGAATTCTTTGGGAGGTTCCAGCGCCAGGCCGCCGATGCGGATGAAACTGGTCATCATACGCTGCCCGGCACAGAGGTCGAACAGTTTGAGGATCTCTTCGCGCTCGCGGAAGGTGTAAAGAAAGACGCTCATGGCGCCGAGTTCAAGCCCGGTGGTGCCGAGCCAGACCAGGTGGTTGTTGATGCGGGTCAACTCGGTGAGCAGGACGCGCAGCCACTCTGCGCGGGCGGGTATTTCAAGGTTGAGAAGTTTCTCCACCGCCAGGCAATAGACCAGGTTGTTGGACATCGGGGCCAGGTAGTCGATGCGGTCGGTCAGGGGGATGACCTGCGAATAGAAAAGTTTTTCGGCGCTTTTTTCAATGCCGGTGTGCAGGTAGCCGATGTCAGGTTGCGCGCGGACAATGGTTTCGCCGTCAAGTTCGAGTACCAGCCGCAGGACGCCGTGGGTGGACGGATGCTGCGGCCCCATGTTCAGAGTCATGGTACCGGCGGCAGACGGAGGGGTGATGGCGCTGGGCATTAGCGGGGGCCCTCCACCGGATAGTCCTTGCGCAGCGGGTGGCCTTCCCATTCGTCCGGCATCATGAGGCGGCTCAGGTTGGGGTGGCCGTTGAAGTGGATGCCGAAGAGATCGAAGACCTCGCGCTCGAGCATGTTGGCGGCAGGCCAGAGGGACACTACGGAATCGATAACCGGCGAGTCGCCCGGGACACGCGCTTTCACGCTGAGACGCTGGCGGGCTTCAAGCGCGAGAAGCTGATAGACAACTTCGAAACGCGGCTCAACGGGGAAGCGGTCCACGGCGGTTAAATCGGAGAGCAGGGAAAAGCGAAGCCCCTCGGCGCCGCGCAGCAGTTCCAGGCAGGCGCGGACGGCTACAGGCGTTACCTCGATGGCCAGTTCACCGTGGGCTACCGCGGCGTTGATCAGAGTATTCGAGAAAGCCGCTTGCAGTTTTTGGACGACCGGGTGCGAGGCCGCTTCGGGCGTTATCTCCACGCTTACGCCCCCCCGTCTCTTCGCGGGGCCCAGTCCAGCGCCCCCTTCTTCCACTCATACACAAACCCGATCAGGAACAAAACCAGGAAGACAAACATGATGGTGAAGCCGTACATGCCGAGATCGCGATAGACTACTGCCCAGGCAATCAGGAACATGGCCTCCACATCGAACAAAATAAACAGGATAGCGACCAGGTAAAATTTTACCGCAACCGGTTCCCGAGCATCGCCGGTGGGTTCAATGCCGCATTCGTAGGGAGAGAGTTTTACTTTGGAAGCTTTGCGTTCTCCCACGAAGTAGGAGATTATAATCAGCGCCGCCGACAATCCGCAGGCCGCCAAGAAGTGGACCAGGATGGGTGCGTAGCTGGTTAGGTAGCCCTCTGCCATTGCCATATTGGGCGAAAGAAGGTAAACGTTATAATGGTTCGAACCTACTGAGTTTTGTTAAAGTTCGACTATATGGGCTGGCTCGCTGGATTGTCAAGGCAGCTAGAGTAAGGCGGAGTGACAACTGTAGAGCTATAGGGGTCTTGTGTGATTTTTGGGTTCAATACCGATATTAAAGTTGGGAACCTTGTCTTCCACGTGCAGACGGAGGACCGGGGGGCCGGCAATCCCACCATCGATACAACCATCTATTACAAGGGCCGCGTACTGGCCAAGCGCGCTGTGAGTTACAAGGAGTTCTTCGAGTCGGAGGACTTTGACCCGGACGACCTGAAAGAGTTGGTGGAGCGCCATCACAAGCGCTGGATGGCCGCGGTAGAGAAGGACGAACTCGAAGAGATGAAGGCTGTCCATGCGGAAGAGAATGCGCCCAAGAAAATCAAAGTTGCCCTCCTGAACCCCTCCACAATTTTCCGCACGGCCTTTATCGCTGTTTCTATCGGGGTAACCGACGAAAGGGAGACCGGCCCGGTGGGGCGGGCGAAGGTGCGCGTCCGCTTCAGGACGGACAGCAGCGACAGCACCGTCACGCGGACTTGCGGCGATGACGGCAAAGTGGATGTCCATTTTCCCATGCCCAGGATCGGCCCGGCGGGCGCCGAGTTGACCATCGAGGCGCAGGCCGGCAAGGCCAAGGGGGAGTTGAAGTACAACCTCCGTCCCAAGGAAGGCTAACTCCCTTGCACGTCACCCTCAACGGGGCACCCCGCGAACTCTCCGACGGATTCACCATCCAGGATGTTGTGAAATCTCTGGGCTTGCAGGAAAAACAGGTGGCGGTCGAGCACAACCGGAACATCCTTAAACGCGAACAATGGAACGAAACCGCCGTAGTAGAAGGCGATCAACTTGAAATTGTCCACTTTGTCGGCGGAGGTTAGACGGTCAGCAGGTGACCGAGCTTTTTCTTTTTGGCCATAAGGTAGGAGCGGTTCTGCTTCTTGACACCCGGCTGGCAGGGAACACGTTCCACCACTTCGATCCCGGCCTTTTCCAGCGCGGCAATTTTTTCCGGGTTGTTGGAGAGCAGCCGGACCTGCTGAACTTTCAGTTTCTTGAGCGCAGCGCCCACAAACCGGTAGTTGCGCCGGTCCGCGGCAAAGCCGAGCCGCCGGTTGGCTTCCACCGTGTCCAGTCCTTTGTCCTGCCACTGGTAGGCCCGTAGCTTGTTAATCAGGCCGATGCCGCGGCCCTCCTGCGGTTCATAGAGGACAATGCCGGCGCGTTCCTTCGCGATGGCTTTCAGCGCCATTTCCAGTTGGGCGCGGCAATCGCAGCGTAGCGAGCAGAAAACATCTCCGGTCAGACACTGGGAATGGATGCGGACCAGCGGAGCGCGGGCGCGGCGGATGTTTCCCCGGAGTAAACCGACGATCCATTCTTTGCGTTTGTTCTCGAACCCCACAATGCGGAAGTTGCCGTACTTAGTGGGAAGCCGGGCTTCGGCGGCCAGCCGGACAGCGTAGGCGCGGCGCTTGGGCAAAACTTTTTTCTTCATTTGCCCATTATAGGCGCAGCTTCGTGAAACCGGCAACGACGGTAGTTCCCGGAACGCTTTACAGCGCCGCGGTACCTGAGCTACCGTACCTTAGAAGGTCACCTCAATGGAACCAATACTGTCTCTACAGGATGCGGTATTCACTCTGCTGGTACGTCTCGGCATCGCGTCGGCGATAGCTGCCTTGTTGGCGCGGTCAACACTTTTTCAGCGGGTGCTGGCCGTCGAGAAGCGTTCCCTGAACGAGCGGTTGATTTTTGTCCTGCTCTACGGACCGCCTATAGCCTTGGGTGTGCTCACCCGGCTGGTGCTTGGCTACCGGGCGACCGACGTCAGTATGGAAGGCGCACTGGTCGCCGGTCTGGTCGGCGGCAGGATGACGGGCATGATGGTCGGCGCGCTGGCGGGCCTGCCGGCCTTTTTGAACAACGAACCCCTGTCGCTGCTATTTTGCATGGCCTGCGGCGCGGTGGGCGGGCTGCTGCGCGAAATCTGTACGAACAAGGAGCAGGTCTGGCGGTTTGCCCCGTTTACTTTTATGTCGATACCGCAGATGCTCTGGCGTCTGGTGTGGAAGGGTGAGGGGAACTGGTTTTTTCTGCCGTTGCTGGCCTGTCCAGCGCTGGAATTTACCCGTATTGGGCTGGGACAGACCTTTCCGGATGCGCTTTTCTATTTTGGCACCGGTTTGGGATGGCAACTGCTCCTGGCCTTGTTGACCGCTACATTTTCCGTAGCTCTTACGTTAACCATCTGGAACAATACTCGCATCCAGATCAAACTGCTCGATCAGGAGCAGACGGTGCTGAAAGCCCGCATGGAAGCCCTGACGCGACAGATCAACCCGCACTTTTTGTTTAATACCCTCAATACCGCAGTCTCGATGACGCGCGTAAATCCGGAGACGGCGCGGGAGGTGCTGGTAAAGTTATCGACGATTCTGCGGCGGTTGCTCTCGCAGAAGGAAACCTTCGTCCCGCTGCGGGAGGAGCTGGAGTTTATCGACAACTACCTGGATATCGAGCTGGTGCGTTTCGGCCCGGAAAAGCTCCGGTTCCGGAAGGAAGTGGACGAGAGCACCCTGGGAGCCCTTGTTCCCAGCATGTTGCTGCAACCGATTATTGAGAACTCCATCCGGCACGGCCTCAGCCGCCGGATTGAGGGTGGGACAATCCATTTGCGTACCGCCCAGCACAACGGCCGGGTGGTCATTGAAATTCGCGATACGGGGGTGGGTATTCCGGAGGACAAGATTCCGGAGATTTTTGCCAGCGGAATCGGGATCAGCAACGTCAATGAACGGCTCAAGGTGCTCTACGGGAAAGACTACGTATTTCATATCGACAGCAAAGTGGGGCAAGGGACGTTTATCCGGATTGAAATCCCGGAAACGCCGGGGCAGCTTTAGCCGTTGTTGACCACCTTCCGGTAGAACTCTTCGTAAAGCGGAATAATCATTGAGGAGCAATATCTTTTCTGGGCATTCTCGCGGGCCTGTTTGCCCATCTCCCGGTTGCGCTTTGGGTCGCGAAGGATTTCCAAGGCGCAACGGGCCATCTCGTCCACGTCCTCCGGGTCTGCCAGGTAGCCGTCTTCGCCGTGGGTGACGACTTCGGGCAGTCCGCCCACCCGGCTGGCAACCACCGGGACTTCGCAGGCCATGGCTTCCAGTGCGGCCAGCCCGAAGGATTCCTGCTGACTGGGTAGCAGGAACAGGTCGAGCGTGCTCAGCAACTCCGCAACCGCTATCTGCTTACCGGCAAAATGGACGTCCTCTTGCAAGCCCTTGTCCCGAACCAGGTATTCGATATTGTTGCGCTCCGGCCCATCGCCGATTAAGAGTAGTTTGGCGGGCCGTTCCTTGCGGACGCGGGCGAATATCTCAATCACGGAATCGACACGTTTGACCGGCCGGAAGTTGGACAGGTGCCCGAGGATGACTTCGCCCTGGGGGGCGTATTGCGCCCGCGTGGCAACATTGCCGGTCCGGAGATAAGTGTCACAGTTGACGAAGTTGGGAATAACATCTATCGGGCGCTGGACATTGAAATTCTTGCGAGTTTCCTTCCGAAGATACTCGGAGACTGCCGTCACGCCGTCGGATTGCTCGATGGCGAAGCGGGTGATGGGCAGGAAGGAGCGATCCTGGCCCACCAGGGTGATGTCGGTCCCGTGCAGCGTTGTGACGAAGGGTAACCGCCGGGAGGTCATCATGGACTGTGCCAGATAGGCGCTGACAGAGTGCGGAATCGCGTAATGGACATGGAGCAGGTCGAGGTTGTAGTGTTCCGCCACCTCTGCCATTTTGGTGGCCAGAGCGAGGGCGTAGGGCGGGTAGTCGAACAGGGGATAGCGGAGGACTTCCACCTCGTGATAGTTAATGCGCCCACCGCATTCCGCTTCGCACTGCATTTCGGTGAGCCGGATGGGCATGGAGTAGCTGATGAAGTGAACCTCATGCCCGCGGGTGGCCAGTTCCAGACCCAGCTCGGTGGCGACCACGCCGCTCCCGCCGTAGGTGGGATAGCAGGTAATACCAATCTTCATCGTTACTCCAATGTAGCAAAGGCCGCCGGGGGCGTAAAAGGGACTTGTGCTGCCCCCCGTGGCAGAGTCCGCAGGTTACAATGGTTAGATGGAAAAACCTGCCCAAAGGTATCAGGAAAAATGACGGACCAGGAGAAGCACTTCGAATTCATTCGGGAGCATATCCCGGACGTCGCCCCGATCCGGATGCTGGGGATAGAACTGGAACACCTGGAGGCCGGGCGCGCGGTGCTGACCATGGACCCCCACTCCGACCTGGTACATGACTTCGGCATCCATGGGGGCATGCTGGCCGCTCTGGCGGATACGGCGGCGGCGGTAGCCCTGATGACGGAGTTGCCCCTGGGTATCCGCATTACCACGGTGGAGATGAAGATCAACTACCTGGCGCCGCACTTTGAGGGAATCCTGAAGGCGGATGCCCGGGTGCTGCGGCTGGGCAAACGGTTGGGGGTGGGGGAGGCAGAAGTCCTCAATGGAGAGGGTGAACTGCTGGCAAAAAGTTTACTGACGTTCAGTATTCGTCCCGGCAAAGAGGGCAAGGCAGAATAGGGAAGCGCGGGGCCCGCGGGATTCCCGGCAGGAATATCTAGTTACCGCTGCGGGCGTGGGCTACTTCCAGCTCTTCCGGCACAGATTCGGTTTCTCCTTCCTCGTCCTTGTAGAGGTACTTGATGCAGGACTTGTAGAGGAGCAGGTTGGGCCCGGTGTCGCGGTGGACCTTGATGCAGTCCTTGTCGTACCACTCGATCCAGCCGCGCAGGGTCTCACCGTCGCTGAGGACCACCACCATCGGTGTTCTGGCCTGCATCTGCTTGATGTAGTAGTAGGCTTCCGCCTGGGTCGATTCCGGCGGGGCAGGCTTCCGCTTGGAATGAGATTGCTTGTCGCCGGAGCCCTGGTTGCGGACTTCCGCCAGGCTGGGCCGAATGAGTCGTCGATTCACAGTCTTTCTCCCTAAATCAGTTCTGGTTCTCATGTGCGTCACCCGCCCTCAAGAGGATTGGATAGATACTTTGCTGGAGCGTCTGCCGACGGCTCACCAATGCTTACCCTGTTGGATGAGAAACGCCTCCCCGACGTTTCAGTTTTTCAACCCCAAAGACTTACCTCGGCCGAACGGAGCGCCATCGCGTCCAACTGCAATTGGCGGTTCACATTTTGCCGCCGGGAACCGGCCATGCGGTCAATCTGCCCAGTGGTCTCTTCCACCCACGACATTTTTGAACCGGTAGCAATTTCCCGTAGTTCCTGCACACAATCGGGATTCCGCAGGCTCTCCTGCGGCTGCCCGGATTGGAGGTAAAGAACGTCGTTAACAAGACTATATAAAACTTTGAGGATAAAATCAAATCTTTCTGCACCGGTCATTTCGGACGTGGAAGCGTTTTTCGAGGCTTTGGATTTTCCCGCCAGCTCTGCTGTGGCGGAGAAAAGGCGCTCCGGATTCATTCGTCTAAGTGCAGAGGTTTTAAGGACTTCCAGCGCAGCCAGGCGTGCCTGGCGGTATTCTTCCAGATCGAGGGCCAAGGCCCGCCCCAAGCTTCCCTGTGTTGCCGCAGCCGCAAGTTCCCGGTCGGCCTTTTTCCATTCGGGCCGGTGTTTTTTCAAGCGGGCGACAATCTCATCGCGGGTCAGGGGGGCGAAATGGAAGGGGATGCAGCGGGAGCGGACGGTCGCCCGCAGCCGGAAGGGTTCGTGGGTGACAAGGATGAGCGTTGTTTTCGGCGGGGGCTCTTCCAGGACTTTCAGGAGGACGTCGGCCATATCGCCCCGCAGCTTCTCCGCTTCATCAATCAGGAAGAACATCCGCGAGCCCTCGGAGGGGACGGTGTAGGCGTTGCGGACAACGTAGCGCATCTGAGAGACGCGGATAAAGGCCCCGTCGGGCACCAGGACGGTCACATCCGGGTGGGGGCGCAGGATCAGGGGATGGGCGTCCGGGTTGGCGTTGCCGCGCTCTGCCAGGGCAGCCTCGCGCAAGGCAGAAAGGTCGTCGAGCGCGGTAAGGTTCCGGCAGGGTTTGCACTCCCCGCAGGGTTCTTCGCCCTGTTCCCGGCATTGAACGGTACGGGCCACCAACGCCGCCAGCGTAAACTTGCCGACCCCTTGTGGCCCGGTGAAGAGCAGGGAGGCCGGGAAGTCCTGGTTGGTTGCCATGCGGCGCAGGGTTTCCACGACGCGAGGGTTGCCGGCATAGGAAGCAAAGTTCAACGGGCGCGCCTCTGTGATTGGCTCTTCGTTTTGCTCATCCGGTAGCGCCGGATAAGAGGTTCAACAGCCTTCAGGATGGTTTCATGGACAACGGCGGGTTTTGCCTCGCCCTCGAGGAGTTTTACCCGCCGGGGTTCCCGCCGGGCGAGGGCATGGTAGCCGCGGCGGACGCGGCGGTAGAAGTCCAGGGTCTCCTGCTCGAAGCGGCCTTCGTCTGTTTGGTGACGGGTGTTGCGGTGACGGGCGCGCTCAACGCTGGTCTGTGGGTCGATTGCCAGCACCAGAGTAAGGTCCGGGTTCACGCCCTGACAGGCAAACTCGTGCAGACGGCGGACGATGGTTGTGCCCAGGCGGCGGCCGTAGCCTTGGTAAGCCATGGAGGCGTCGGTGTAGCGGTCGCAGAGAACGATTTTGCCCGTTTCGAGAGCGGGGCGGATAACGCGGGCGACGTTTTCCGCACGGGAGGCGAAGTAGAGCAGCACCTCGGTGGTGGGCTGCATGCCGGTGCTCTTGCTGCTGAGCAGGATTTCCCGGATGCGGTCCGCCATAGGCGTTCCGCCGGGCTCGCGCGTGATAACTACGGGGATACCCCGGCGACGCAAAACCTGTGCCAGGCGTCTGATTTGGGTGGTTTTGCCAGAGCCGTCGATTCCTTCAAACGTAATAAACCGGCCCCGCTTTTTTTGTGATGCCATGAATAGTCCCACTGGCTGGATTGCGAAAGAGCCGCAAACCCCGTGCTCCTGCTCAAGAATATAGCATGAAACTCCCGCGGGGATTGCGGTGGTAGAATTGCCGTCGGACGGACGCCGTGACAGAAACTATAGCCAACCGAATCGCACAGGTGCAGGAGCACATGCAGGCGGCGCTGCGCCGGGCGCAAAGAGAGGATGAGGTCACGCTGGTTGCGGTCAGCAAGGTTTTTCCGGCGGAGGCGATTGCCGAGGCCTATGGCTGCGGGGTCCGCCATTTCGGCGAGAACCGGGTGCAGGAGTTCGAGGGGAAGCGCCCGGTGTTGAACCTGCCCGGCGCTACTTTCCACTTGGTTGGCCACCTGCAAAGCAACAAGGCGCGCAAGGCGATGGAGTTGTTCGACCGGATTGACTCGGTGGACAGCCTCTTGCTCGCGCAGCGGCTGGGGAAGATTGCCGTAGAGACGGGTCGGGAGCTCCCTGTTCTCCTGCAAGTCCACGTGGGTCAGGAGGAAACCAAGGGCGGCGTCACGCCTGCCGAAGCCGTGGAGACAGCGCAACGGGTGGCAGGGATTAGCGGACTTCGGCTGCATGGATTAATGGCCATCCCGCCGTTCAGGGAGGAGCCGGAGCAGGCGCGTCCGTTCTTCCGCGAACTGCGGGAGTTGGCGGAGGAGATTGACCGGGCAGGCATTCCCGGCGGGGGAATGAAAACTCTTTCGATGGGGATGACCCACGACTTTGAAGTCGCCATCGACGAGGGCGCTACTGAGATTCGTGTGGGGACCGCCATCTTTGGCGAGCGCACGCCAGCGGGTAAGGCAAAGGGCGATGTCGGAGACGCGGTGTGAGGGATTTAGCCGGGTTCCCAGTGGAAGAGACCCCGGAGGGTGCCCGGTTCCGCATCAAGGTGCAGGCCAAGGCCCGGCGGGAAGAGATTAGCGGAGTTATCGGCGGCGCTTTGCGGGTGCGGGTGAATGCTCCGGCGTTGGAGGGCCGCGCCAACCGGGCGGTCATATCCTTGCTGGCTAAGGGTTTGCAAGTCTCCAAGGGTTCCATTAAGATAACCGCCGGCGAACGAAGTGCGCTCAAGACTGTTGTGGTAACAGGATTGCGGCCCGCCAAGGTGTTAACACTGTTCCGGAGCATGGCCGAATAGTTCCGAAAAGCAGACTTTGCTCAGATTCCAAAGTGGGAGGCCGAGGCTTAAGAGTCTATGTACGCAGCAGTCCTCATAATCATTTTTCTTGTCCTGATCGGCGTCAGCATCCAGCGCGCACTCCAGGTCAAAACCAAAGCGGACTTCATGCTGGCCGGACGCAAGCTGGCTTGGCCGATTCTGGTTTTCACCCTGCTCTCCAGTTGGATTGGCTCCGGCAGCCTGTTTGGCGGCGCGGAGAGCGCCTACCAGAATGGACTGGTCGCCCTCTGGATTCCCGCCGGCGGCTGGATTGGGCTGGTGCTGATCTATTTCATCGCGGCCCGTGCCCGGCGGTTTGCCCAGTACACCGTTCCCGACCTGCTGGAAGTCCGCTATGACAAGTTCGCCCGGGTTTTCGGGACGGTTGCCATTGTGATTTCCTACGTAGGCATTACCAGTTACCAGTTCATCGGCGGGGGCGACATCCTGCATCTGATTTTTCCCGATGCCATCACGGCGATGCAGGGCCGTTTTATCATTGCTGCCTTCGTGATTCTGTTTACCGCGCTGGCCGGGATGAGTTCCGTGGCCTACCTGGATTTGATTATCGGGTTGCTGGCGACGGTGATGACGGTGGTGGCGCTTCCGCTTCTCATAATGCATGCCGGGGGCTGGAGCGGCGTGCAGGCGGCTCTGCCGGCAAGTCACTTTACCGTTCTGGGGCCGTTCCGATGGTACCAAGTGCTGAACTTCCTGCTACCCACGCTGCTTCTGCTGCTGGGCAATCAGACCATGTATCAGAAGTTCTTCTCGGCCCGGAGCGAAAAGGATGCCCGGCTGTCGGTAACCGGCTGGTTAATCGGAACGCTGGTGCTGGAGACGGTAATCGTACTTATTGCGGTTGTCGGGAGCGCTCTTTACCAGGGAATTGAGCCACGGACCGTAATCCCGATGGCAGCCCGACAGGGGTTGCCGGCGCTGGTGGGCGCCTTGTTGATGGGCGCAATTTTCGGACAGGTGGTTTCGACCGCCAATAACTTTCTGTTTTCGCCAGCCAGTAACCTGATTCATGATATCTACCACCGTTTCATCAACCCCGGCGCCAGTGACCGGACGATCCTGCTCTGGTCGCGTGTCATCGTGGTTGCGCTGGGCGGAGTGGCATTGTTGCTGGCGGTGTCCAACGAGTCCGTCCTTTCCATGATGCTGATTGCCTACACCATCTACGGAGCGGGTGTGACGCCGGTGGTGCTGGCGGCCTTCTTCTGGAAGCGGGCGAACCAGGCCGGGGCGACCGCTTCTATTGTTTCCGGCATTACTGTTTCCCTTTTGTGGAAGTGGCTCTCCGGGCTGGAAGCCTCCAACGGTTTCCTGGCGTTGACGCAGCAAGTGGACGCCGTCATCCCTGCGTTATTGGTTTCGACGGTCTTGCTGGTGGGTGTCAGTTTGGCGACGGCGCCGCCGCCGGAAGAGAAGTGGCGGGCGGTGATGACGGACTAACCAATGGGATTCGACTTAAAGGAAATCCAGACGGAGCTGCAAAGCCGGGGCGTGGACGGCTGGCTCTTCTACGATT
>CBDUYQ010000010.1:0-13238 GCA_965371475.1 uncultured bacterium | reverse complement strand
GGAGTCCACGAAGCGGGGGACAAGGTCACGTTTCAGATTGCCCCGGACCGGCTGCACGACCTGTTCGACATTGTGCGGACCCACCGGGGCCGGGTGCTTTCCGTCAGCCCGCTGCGCGCTTCTCTGGAGGATTACTTCTTTGAAACCTTCGGCACCCAAAAACAGCCGGAGGTCGCAAGCTAGCCATGCAGAGAATTCTTGCCATTGCGTTCAACACGTTCCGTGAGGCTGTCCGCGACCGCATTCTCTACAACCTGGTCGCCTTTGCCCTGCTGCTGATTGCCACGGCCATTCTCTTCGGAGAGATTTCCGTCGGGATTCAAACCCTGATCCTGATTAACCTCGGCCTCACCGCGGTGACGTTCTTCGGACTGGTGATTGCCATCTTTATCGGCATCGGGCTGGTGTACAAGGAGATGGACAAACGCACCCTCTACGCCCTGCTGGCCAAGCCGGTGCGTCGCTACGAGTTCGTTCTGGGGAAGTACGCGGGCCTGGGCCTGACGCTGCTGGTCAACACTACGCTGATGGCGGTGGGGTTCTTTGCCGCACTCTGGTACGTCAAGGGCAGCTTGCAGGCAGCCGACGGGTGGCTGCTGGTAGCGCTTTACTTTATTTTTCTGCAACTCCTGCTGGTCACTGCGCTGGCGCTGCTGTTCTCGACCTTTTCCACCCCGGTGCTCTCCGCCGGCTTCACCTTCGGACTGTTTCTGGTGGGAAGTTTTGCCGCCGACATGCGCGAGTTGAGCGAGGCGGTTAAGACGCCCTGGCTGGAAGGGGTGATGACGGTGATTTATTACCTGGTCCCCAATTTCCGCAACTTCAACGTCATTACCGGCGTGGCGCACGGGGAGGCGGTTTCGGCGGCGCTGGTTCTGGCCAATACCGCCTACGCCGCGCTCTACATCGGTCTGGTGCTTTGGCTGAGCGTTATCATTTTTGAACGGCGAAACTTGAAATAGGACTCTGGGAGAAGAAATTGCGTATTGCAATCGCACTGCTTCTTGTTTTACTGGTTTTCGCAGTGTTGATACCCGTGCAGCAATGGGTAGACAGGGAACGAGCAGTATTGGAAAAGCAGGAGTCGCTGCTGTATCTCTCCTCCGGGAAAATGGTCAAGCGGTTGTCGCTGGGCTACGATGGGCTGCTGGCCTGCCTCTATTGGACGCGCGCGGTGCAGCATTACGGCAGCGAGCGCTTTGGATTGCAGCGCTATAACCTGCTCTACGAGTTACTCGACATCACCACCACGCTCGACCCTGACCTCCACTTGGCCTACCGTTACGGGGCGGTGTTACTCTCCGCTATCCCACCGCAGGGTCCGGGGCGGCCGGACCAGGCCATCCAACTTCTGCAGAAGGGCATTCAGCACGAGGAGAGGTGGGAGTACTGGTTTGACTTGGGGTTCGTGTACTACCTCAAGCTGGAGGATTATGAGCGCGCCGCGGAGGCGTTCGAGCATGGCGGAAAGTTGCCGCGAGCACCCGTTTCGTTGCGGATGATGGGGCCCAAAATCCGGAGCGAGGGAAGCAGCCGCCAGACTGCCATGTTTATCTGGCAACAACTTTATGAGAGCACCGACGACCCCGCTATTCGCGCGGCGGCTCTATTGAATTTCAAGGGCCTGCGCGCTGATGGGGAGATAGAGGCGCTGGAAAAGTTGGTGGCGCAGTTTCGGGAACGGACAGGGAGAGTTCCGGCTGCGTGGCAGGATTTAATCCAAGCGGGTTCGTTGCAGGGCATCCCCACCGACCCTTCCGGGCATCCATACGTTCTGGTGCAAGGAGGACGTGTGCTGATTCACCGGGACAGTGAGATTCCTATCACCGTTACCACGTCGAAGGAACGGGCGCAATGACCGCATTGACCAGGAAGCGCCGCACGCAACTGGCCGCTGGTTTGCTGGCATGTTTTTTGCTGGTGAGTCTGGCTGCGGTCGCCGAAGGACCCGAAGACAAGGCAGTGGTCAGGCGCATGGAGTCGCGCTACAACCGGGTAGCGTCGCTGGCGGCGGACTTCGTGCAGCGCTACACCTTGGGGCCGACCACCATCGTCGAGTCGGGCCGGGTGTACTTCCAGAAGCCGGGGAAGATGCGCTGGGATTACAACTCGCCTGAAGAGAAGCTGTTCCTGAGCGACGGCAAGTACGCCTATTTCTATATTCCCGCCGAACGACAGGTACGGCGGACAAAACTCAAGAAGTCGGCCTATTGGCAGGCCACCTTTGCCCTGATGCTGGGCCGGGCAAACCTGACCAAAGTCTTCGACCGCATCGACGTCGTGCCGGTTAACCGCCCGGAGCAGGCGGGTGAGGCGGTCCGCTGGCAGGTGCGCGGCACGGCCCGTTCGGAGAAGCAGGCCTTCCACGAAATCTGGTTCGATCTGAACGCGCAGTATCAGATTCTTCGGGTGGAAATCCAGCAACGCGACGGCAGCCTGATGGAGTTCCACTTCCGCCGCTGGCGGGAAGGGGAAACTTTCTCGTCTGACCTGTTTCGGCTGGACGTGCCCTCGGAGACGGTTTGGATAGACGAAGGGGATCGCTAATCCCTAAATGTTTTGCTATCTAGGACTTCCCTCCAGACTCCCACAGGTGCTAAAATCAGGTTCAGTGTAGTTTTAGGAGCCTCCATGGGGGAGTTCGTCTGCAAGGTTGCGGATGCTCGCGGCCGGGTCTTCACTCAGGTGGAAAACGCCAGTTCGGCCTCGGAAGTCCGCCAGCGTCTGGGGGAGAAGGGGTTGTACGTTTATTCCATCCGGGGCCAGTCGCTCGCAAGTTTTTTTGAGCGCGAGAGTGAAACCAGCCTCAAGCGCATCTCGGGCGACGACTTCCTTCTCTTTAACCAGCAGCTTGCCACTCTGATCCGAGCCGGGTTGCCGATTTTGAAGGCGCTCGACCTGCTCGCGCAGCGCACCAGCAAACCCGCGCTGGCAGCCGTGATGGACGCAGCCCGCAAGCGCGTCCGGGCCGGTGTTTCGCTTTCTGATGCTTTGCGGGAAACCGGGATGTTTTCCAACGTATTCACCACGGCGGTGCTGGCGGGGGAACGCAGCGGCGACCTGGTGGGCGTGCTGGAGCAGTACATCGCCTATCAGAAGGTCACCGGTTCGATCCGGCGGAAACTGAAGACGGCCCTGGTTTATCCCGCACTGCTGGTCGTGGTTTCCATCATCGTTCTCACTTACGTCATCATCGTCATAATCCCCCAGTTCGCTGCTTTGTATGAAGACCTGAACGCTGAGTTGCCTGCCATTACGCAGGCGGTGATCGCCTTCGCCCATCAGATTCGGGAGTGGATTCTTCTGCTGCTGGTTATTGCCGGAGGAGGGGTGGCGGCGTTCTTCTCCGTGAAACGCAACCAGGCCGGCGCCCGTGCCTTGGATCGGATTTGGATGGACCTCCCTCTGGTAGGAACCATTGTGCAGCAATTTCGTCTGTCACAGTTCACCCGTACCTTGGGCACATTGCTCAAAGGCGGGATTCCGCTGGTGTCGGCATTGGAGACCGCCGGAGGGGCAATGGAAAGTCCCGTGCTGCGACATGCGGTCGCGCTCTCGGCGGAAAAGGTCCGGGAAGGGCGTGCGCTCAACGCGGCGCTCTCCGATACGGGTGCAGTACCGGAAATGGTTACGGAAATGATCGAAGTGGGAGAAGCCACCGGCGCTCTTCCCGTCATGCTCGAAAGCGTGGCCGAGTTTTATGACGAGGAGTTGAATGCCCGGGTGGCGACTTTGATGTCGTTGGTGGAGCCGCTGCTTTTGTTGGTCGTGGGAGGCACAGTATTAGTGATTCTGATTGCGCTCTACCTTCCGATTTTTTCGGTTGGGGCAGCGATTCAGTAAGGAGAATTTGACGATGGCGGAACTACCGGAAAACCCGGTCAACCTGGCGCCCGAGGGCGTGCCCGCGGAGACCTCTGCCGAGGAACGGGAGCGGACCAGAGAGATTGCCGCCCGGTACCACTACGAGTTCGTTGACCTGAGCCGGCACCGGGTGGACTCTGACCTGTTCCGTCTGGTTCCGGTCGATATGATGTTCCGTTACCACTTCATTCCGCTGGAGGACACGGACGGGACCCTGACCGTTGCGCTCTCTGACCCCAGCCAGTTCTTTGTCGTGGACGAGTTGGCCATCCGCCTGGACCGCGACGTTGTGGTCAAGGTGGCAACCCCCACCCAGATTGAAGACATTCTCAAGAAAGGCGAGCAGTCCCAGCGCGTGCTGGAAGAGGCCACCGAAGGGTTCCGGCTCGATGTCGTCAAGGAGAATGAGGACGGCGACGAAACCATCTCGATGGAGCGCCTGACCGCCGACGCCGATATCAGCCCGGTCATCCGGCTGGTGGACTCCTTCCTGTTCAACGCTCTGGAACGGCGCGCCAGTGACATCCACATTGAGACTCGGGACAATGAAGTCTTCATCAAGTACCGTATCGACGGCGTCCTGCACCCGGCGATGGCGCCGCTGGCCAAGGAGTGGCACCAGACCATCATCTCCCGCATCAAGGTCATGTCGGAACTCGACATTGCCGAGCGCCGCGTCCCGCAGGACGGCCGCTTCCGCGTCCGTTACAAGGGACGGTTCATCGACTTCCGCGTCTCCATCATGCCGTCGATCCACGGCGAGGACGGTGTGCTCCGTATTCTCGACAAGGAGTCGCTGCACGAGAAGTTCCATGAACTCAGTCTGGACATTGTTGGCTTCGAAGAAAGCGAACTGAAGCGCTTCCGGCGCTACATCCACGAACCCTATGGCATGGTGCTGGTCACCGGGCCTACGGGAAGCGGTAAAACCACCACGCTCTATGCTGCGATCTCGGAAATCAAAACCGACGAGGATAAGATCATCACCATTGAAGACCCGGTGGAGTACCAGGTCCACGGCATCACCCAGATTCCAGTGAACGAGAAAAAAGGACTGACGTTCTCCCGCGGGTTGCGTTCCATCCTGCGCCATGACCCGGACAAGATTATGGTCGGCGAGATCCGCGACCTGGAAACCGCCCAGATAGCCATCCAGTCGGCCCTCACCGGCCACCTGGTTTTCACTACCGTCCACGCCAACAACGTCATCGACGTCCTCGGACGGTTTCTGAACATGGGCGTGGAGCCCTACAACTTCGTCTCCGCGCTCAACTGCATCCTGGCGCAACGGCTGGTGCGGGTAATCTGCAAGCACTGCAAGCACTCGGTACAGTATTCCCGCGAGGTGCTCGAAGAGGGCGGGCTGCCCTACGGCGACTGGAAAGACGTTCCGTTCTACGAAGGGACCGGCTGTGTTGAGTGCCACGGCACTGGTTACCTGGGCCGGACAGCCATCAGCGAACTGATTGACTTGAGCGACCAGGTTCGCGAGATGATTGTGGACCGGAAACCGATTTCCGAAATCAAGAATGCGGCCCGCGGGGAAGGCATGATGTTCCTGCGGGAGTCTGGATTGAATAAGGTCCGTGCCGGCCTGACCACGTTGAGCGAATTGAACAAGGTGACGTTTATCGAAGCTGTCTAGGAATTGGATGAGTTCATAGAATGAATGCCCTGAACAATTTTACGGCGCGCTTCCGGAACTGGCTGACCGAGCCGCCCGAGCTGCCACTGGTCTGCGAAATTGCCGCTGATTACGTAACCGCCCTGCGCCACCGGCGCGGCCAGGTGGAGGCATGGGCCAGTTGCGCGTTGCCGCCGGGCGCCATTCGCCCCGGCCCGCTGGCGGACAACATCGTCGATGCCGGCGCTGTGCGGGCGGCGTTGGAGCAGACAGTGGGCGCAGTGGATGGGCATGCCGAGCAATGCCTACTGGTGGTGCCGGACATGCTCGCGCGGGTTGTCTTGTTGGAGATGGACAGGTTGCCTTCCCGGGTGGCCGAGGCGGAAGAATTGTTGAAGTGGCGGCTCGCCAAAGACCTGCCCTTTGATCTGGCCCAGGCCCGGCTTTCTTATCAGGCCCAGCCGGGCAAAGACGGCGGGGAAGAGGTCATGGTAACGGTCTGTTTGCGGTCGTTGCTCCGCCAGTATGAGGAGATTGTGGAGGCGCTCAAGCTCGAACCCGGCCATGTCACGCTTTCTCTGCTGGCAACTCTGGGTTGGTTTGACGAGAGCAGCACGGCGCCCAGACTGCTGATTAAACGCGATCCGTCCTCACTGGCCGTGGCGATTGCGCAGGGCGGGGCCGTCCGTCTGTTCCGCAGCATGCCGTTGCCCCGGGCCACCTCGGAAAATGGACTAGACGCGCTGTTGTTTGAAAAGGTACTGCCTGCTTTGGTGTATTTCGAGGACCATTGGGGTGAGCCGGTGAGGGAAGTCAGGTTATGTGGTCTGGGGCCGGATGCGAAAGGTTTGATGGAGCGTTTGCGGACGGAGGCCGAGTGCGAAGCTTCCGAGTTGGACACTTCCGGGTTGGAACTCCCGCCCGCTGTGCTTTCGGAAAACGCACCCGGGCACAGCCTCTTACCCGGCCTGGGGTGGTTGCAGGGGAAACCGGCATGAAGAGCAGAATCAACCTGTCTACCCGGCCCATTGAGAACCAACGTGGCTTCTGGCTGGCGGGTTCCTCGTTGCTCCTGGTGGTCCTGGTGCTGACGGCCTATGCCCTCACGGAAGGCGTGGCTACCTGGCGGCAGCGGATGACGACTCGTACGCAACTCGGAGAGTTAGCAAGCGAGCAAGCGGACTTGCGGGCAAACCTGGACCGGCTGGTCGGTGAACTGCAAAAACCCGCCACGCAGGACCTCCTCGATCAGAACGGTTACCTGAACCGCATCATCCGTCAGAAAGCATTTTCCTGGGGCACGTTTTTCGAGCGGCTGGCCCGGAGCCTGCCGCTCCGGACGCGGGTTCTTTCCGTTTCGCCTGTCATGCGGGGGGATGGACGGGTCGAGGTGCAATTGAACATGGGGGGCGGCTCGCCCGCTGATATTCACCGATTCATGAAGCGGCTCGAAGAGGGGCCGCATTTCACCCAGGTGATCTTGCAGTCGCAGGAGATGAGAGACAATGCCGACGATACGGTTACGGCGCAGTTGAGCGTCGTTTACCTGGAGGAGAATTAGCATGGCCCGGCTGTTTGCCAACCGGCGGTGGATTTACCTCGGCCTGGTGGTTGTGCTGGCGCTGGATTCGCTGGTGATTTTCGGCTGGATTCGCAACCCCGACCTGGTGGCCGATGCCGACCCCGCGCAGGTGACGGGCTTGGAAGAGGAGGTGCGTATTCTGCGCGCCGAGGCGGCCCGTCTGGAACGGATTCAGACCAGCGTACCGCAGATGGGAACCAACGCGAACGCTTTCAAGGCGGACTGGTTCCTGGGTGACCGTGACGGCTACCGGCGCATGGCCGAAGACCTCAGCGCCGCCGCCCGGGATGCCGGGGTGGCGCTGACCAGTTTGAGCAGCAGTGAAGACGAAGACGAGAACCAGCCCGGCCTCAAGCGGATTGAAATGGCTTCCAACGTGGAAGGGAGTTATGCCGCTCTGCTGCGGTTTATGGACAGCCTGGAGCGGCTGCCGCAGATTTACCTTCTGACCGACCTGAACCTGGTGGAGTCCGACGGCGGGCAGATTCGCGTGCAGATAACCGTGGTGACGTATTTCCGGCGGGTACAGGCTTGAAACAAAAAATCCAACTCGCGGTTTTCGGCGTGATGCTGCTGGTGCTGTTAGCAGTTGCCTACAGAAACTTGTCCGGCCCGGCGCAGTCTGCCACGCAGGTTGCGGTGGCGGCCGCCGGGCAGGACGCCATCCAAATCGGGCTGGTGACAATCCCGGATGCCGAGTTGCACGTGGAACTCCTGGATGTGAGCAAACGCCCGAAGGCCCGCCCGCCCCGGCGGAACATCTTCGCTTACGGCGCGGCCCCGGCGGCTCCCAAACCCGCAGTCGAAGCAGTGGAAACCGCGGCCGAAGAAAAAACAGTCGAAGAAACGTCTCCGGCGCCGTCGGCGCGGCCCTCGCCATTCCGGTACTTTGGGGTAGCGGAGGAGATAGCCCAAGGCAACCAATACGCGTTTTTGACCGATGGCACCAACATTTTCTCCGCCGTAGAAGGTAAAATGATTCTCAAGCGTTATCGGATTGTGAAGATTCACGAGGACAGCCTGGAGTTGGAAGACACCCGTGAAGGGCGCAGTTGGGTCCTTAATCTGGAAGTGGAAAAGCACGGTGTGAAGAAATGAGAGATAGCCGGCCGCAGGCAGGTTTCGCGATTCTGATGGTGGTCTTTATGGCGGCGCTGGTGGCGATTGCCCTGACCGCCGTGCTGCCCTCCGTGCTGACCGAAGGCACACGCGAGCGCGAGGAAGAATTGCTCTTTCGCGGCCAGCAGTACCAGCGCGCCATCGCCCTATACCACCGCAAGTTCAACCGGCTGCCGATGAAGGTGGAAGACCTGCTCCACACCAACAACCGCAGCTTCCTCCGGCGCCCCTGGCCCGACCCCATGACCGAAGACGGCGAGTGGAGGCTGATCCGGCAGGGCCCCGGTGGGCGGCTGGTAGGTTCCTTGAAACAGAAACCCGCCGGGCCCGGTTTGATGAGGGCGCCCACGGGCTTTAAGTCCGACGCCAGCACTTTTCCGCTAGTGGGCGTTGCCAGCAAGAGTACCGCCCACTCTTACAATGTGTTTGACGAGGAAGAGTCCTACGACCTCTGGGAGTTCGTCTATGACCCCACCAAGTTGAAGGACAAGACAAAGGGCAAGGGCAATCAACAGAAGTCTCCCCTCGGCGGAAAGAAAGAACCGCGCAAGCGCCGGTAACTCCCTTTATTCTTCTGTGAGAACATACCTTTCGATGGCACGGGCTACGCCGTCTTCGTTATTCCCGGTGGTGACCGCCCAGCCCTTTTGTTTTAACTCCTCGCTGCTGTTGCCCATCAGCACCGGCAGCCCGGCAAACTCCAGCATCTCCAGGTCGTTCCAGTTGTCGCCGATGGCCATGACCTCTACCGGCGCGATGCCGTGTTCGCTGGCCCAGGCGGCCAGAGCGGTTCCTTTGTTGCAGGCAACGTCGAGCACGTCGAGCATGGCAAAGTCGCGCTCCGGGTACTCCGTGCGCGCCAGGTGAATCCGGGGGCGGCAGGGGGCCTCCTCCAGCAACGCGAAGATTTTGCGCAACAGGTCCACCGGCCCGGCAAAAAGAACCTGGATGGGGTCTTCGTCACTGAGGGCGTCTTCCAGCCGGGGAACTTCCAGGAGATATTTTCGGCTGCGGTCGAGGTAGCCGTTGACCGGCTCGTGCCAGGGATTGTGGTTTTCCGTAACAATCTGGCCTGGCTCTTCTTTGTCGAAGATGAGCAGCGCGGCGCGGCGGTGAGGTCCGGCGGCTTCCAGAACTTCGCGGGCTACCGCAGCGGGCAGGAGCTTCCGATAAAGGGTTTCGCCTCCCGGGGTTTTGAGCACGGCCCCGCCGCTGGAAATCAGCGTCCAGGGAACGGGCAGGCGTTCGGCAATCGGGCGGGCGAAGGTGAAACGGCGGCCCGTTACCAGCACGATCTCCACGCCGCGTCCGGCGGCGGCGGCGATAGCCATCCGGTTCGCTTCGGAAACTTCCCACCGGCTATTAAGCAAGGTTCCGTCGATGTCGATGGCGAGCAGGCGGATACGGGGGTTCATAGGGCAAAAACGATTTTACCATGCGCGGCGCGGCGGCTTGTTGGGCGGGCAGGGGTTTGTTAGACTTTGTTTCTTCTTGCAGTAAGAAAGCTGTCAAGTATAGGAAATCTAATGAGCCAAACACACCTGACCCATCTGGAGTGCGCCCGCTGCGCGGCCACCTACCCTGCTGACAGGTTGCAGAACCTTTGCTCCTGCGGCGGGCCGTTGCTGGCGCGGTACGATCTGAAAGCCGCTGGAAAAACCTTTACGCAGGAAAGCCTGACTGACCGGCGGCGGGATATGTGGCGCTACGCCGAAGTGCTTCCCACCTCCGCAGAGAATGCCGTCACGCTGGGGGAGGGCGGTTCGCCGTTATTTCCGCTGCCACGGTTGGGCGAGCGGCTGGAGTTGCCGGGACTGTACCTCAAGGACGAGGCGTTCAACCCTACCGGCTCCTTCAAGGCGCGCGGGATGGCGGCGGCGGTTTCCCGCGCGAAAGAGCTGGGCGCTACCAAGCTGGCAACACCCACAGCAGGCAATGCCGGCGGCGCCTTGGCGGCTTATGCGGCCCGGGCAGGCCTGGAAGCCATAGTCCTGATGCCGCAGGACGCGCCCGAGGCCACGCAGATGGAGGTCCGGGCCTGTGGCGGTACGTTGATACTGGTGGACGGCATTATCAGCGACTGTGGCCGCATGGTGGCCGAACGCAAGCAGGCCGAGGGCTGGTTCGAGGTCACAACGCTCAAGGAGCCTTACCGGATAGAAGGGAAAAAGACGCTGGGCTACGAACTCTTTGAGCAGTTCGGCGGCAAGCTCCCCGACGCTATCCTTTATCCCACCGGCGGCGGAGTGGGGTTAATCGGCATGTGGAAAGCGTTTGACGAAATGGAGACACTGGGCTGGATGGGCGCGGAGCGGCCCAAAATGATCACCGTGCAGGCGGCCGGGTGCGCCCCGATTGTTAAGGCATTCGATGAGGGGAAGTCCGAGTCGGAGTTCTGGGACGGAGCGGAGACGCTGGCCGCAGGCCTGCGGGTGCCGAAAGCGATTGGCGACTTCATTGTGCTGGACGCCGTAACCAGGAGCGGGGGCGCGGCGGTGGCGGCGGACGACAACGCAATCCTTGACGGCGTCCGGCTGCTGGCCGAGTCGGAAGGGGTGTTTGTCTGCCCGGAAGGCGGCGCGGTGATCGCTGTGGTGAGCAAGCTGCGGGAAAGCGGCGTACTGAAACCCGAAGATAAAATTGTTTTGTTTAATACCGGCACGGCGATGAAGTACCTCGACGCGCTCCGCCCCGCCTTTTCTGCCTGAAGCAGGCCGAACGTCTGTCTTGCGGAACATTATGGGTTCGGCTTAGACTGTAGTTGCATTCAGGATTGGGCGGGTAGCTCAGTTGGGAGAGCGCCGCGTTCGCAACGCGGAGGTCGAGGGTTCGAGTCCCTTCTCGTCCACCAATCTTCTTTCCTTAAATAAGTCCAACTGAGACATCTGTGTGTGGTTATTTTTTCCGCTCTTCGCGCGAGCAGATGATATCCGGCAGCGCGTCCGCGATGCGGTTGGCTAAGTCCTCATCCAACTGTTGATGCCCGGGAAAACCGCGGGTGTTGAAGAAGCGGGCGATGAGTTGGGTGAGTTGCTGGCGCGCGCTTTTATCCGCGCCGTGTGTGCAAAACTTTGAGCAGCCCTTTTCTGGCATAATGCCTCCCGAACGAGCTTCCCCAGCCCCACTTTCCGGGTGCAATGCCCTCCTAGTGATTTTGACGCAGAAGAACCCGGTTAGGTTATCCAGAAAGGGAACTATTTTCGATCATCCTGGCGGGCCGTGGAAAAAACGCCCCGTAAGGGTAAAGGTTAGCGGTTTTTCTCGGCTACCAGGCGGCGGGTGTTTTCCAGCAGGTCGCGGGCCTGCGGCAGGATATCAATGGCGTCCTGGACAACCGGGTCGGCCTGGATGGCCACCTGGCGGCCTTCGTTAAGGCCAAAGACGGAGGTGAAGATTTCCTTTTTGATGCGGTTCCGGATCCAGCTGAGGTTCTCCTGGATATCCACTTCGGAGTAACGAATATTCTTTTCTGTCAGGTAGCTGCGAAACTTGTTCAGCACCTCTTCATCCACCACAAAATCTTCCGTTACATCGCCGTTCTGGGCCAGGTAGCGCTGGGTGAAGTCGCCCACGCCGATTTCCAGGGGGTAGAGGATTACGCGGCGGACCAGTTCTGCCTGGAAGGGGTTGAGGCCGGGAGCAGAAATCTCATAGTCCGGGGCAATGCCGCCGCCGCCGAGTACGGTGCGCCCACTGTCGGTGCGGTGGATTTCCCGCGTCGAGTTGGCATGGTTGCCGGTGTAGTAGTTGTAGAGTGAAACGCCGGAGTAGTCGCGCTGGATCAGGCGGCCGCTCGGAGTGTAGTACCGGGCGGTGGTCAGCGCCATTCCGGTGCTGTAGCTCAGCGGATAAACGGTTTGCACCAGCGCCTTGCCGAAGGTGGTTTCGCCGACGATGAGGGCCCGGTCGTGGTCCTGCAATGCGCCGGAAACAATCTCCGCAGCGCTGGCCGAGAGCCGGTTGACCAGCACTACCATCGGGACGTCAATGCGGTTGTGGGTGGTGTTGGCGTAATAGGGCCGCTCGCGCAGCACCCGTCCCTGCTGGCTGACAATAAGCTGGTTCTTGGTCAGGAATATCTCGGAAACCGACACGGCGGCGTTGAGCAGTCCGCCGGGATTGCTCCGCAGGTCGAAGACCAAGCCATTCAAACGGTTGCCGCCGAGTTGCTCCAGCGCCGCGTTCATCTCCTCTTCCGTGGTTTCATTGAAACTGGTAAGGCGGACGTAGCCGATGCCGGGCTGGATTTCGGTGAAAAAGTCCACGCTCAGGTGGGGAATTTCGGCGCGGGTAATGGTCACCGCCAGAGGTTCCGACAGCCCTTCGCGCAGGATCTGGACGTGAACGACGGTTCCCTTGGGCCCTTTGAGAAGGTTGGCCACCTGCGAGGTGTTCAGCCCCCGGGTGAGGGTGTCGTCCACTTTGAAAATGATGTCGCCGGGGCGCAGGCCAGCAAGGTAGGCCGGTGAATCCGGGAAGGGCGCAATGACGACTACGTGGCCTTCACGGGGACCCACCTGCATACCGACGCCATAGTAGTGGCCGCTCTGCTCTTCCCGCAACTGGTTAAAAGCCCGCTCGTCAAAGAAGTTGGAGTGGGGATCGAGTGTGCGGAGCATCCCCGGTATGGCGCCGTTGTAGATGGCGGTGTCCGGGTTGATGGGGTCGGCGAAGTTCTGCTCGATGATGGCGTACACCTTGGTGAAAGAGCGGATGGCCTCCTGCATTTCGCCGTCGTCGGTGGTGGCCTGCACGCGCGGACCATAGAGGCCGCCCAGTATTGCCGACAGGATGAGTACGCCGATTGCCGCCCAGACACCCCTCAGGTTCTTCCGCATGCTGCCTCCAGTAGTGGTTGGCGCTGCTTGCTGGCTTTGGCCTGTATTCAAGTGATTAGACGCCGTTTCACCTGATTCTGTTGCAAGTATATCACAGCAGGGTAGAGTCCTTGACTAACCTCAAACGGCTCCCTACACTGCAAAAGGAGGCCAAAATGGGCCCTTTGGGCATGGGAGAAATTTTATTTTTGCTGGTGCTGGGGTTGCTGCT